>JAGWBA010000135.1:1716-2070 GCA_021296215.1 Flavobacteriales bacterium | reverse complement strand
GCCGACATGACCGTCCTGGACATCGTCCTCCACGACGAACTGCGCGACGACTTCGCGAAGGAATGCGAGAACCTGCTCCTTTTCGATGCCGTCTACGACCACATCGTCGCCAATCTCGCGTCGATCGCCAGGGAGGCGGAATCGAGCCGCGCGCTCTCGCGCGAATCCCTCAAGCGCCTGATCGAGGCGGCATTGGCGCAAGCCGGCAACGGCAGCAGCGAGAACGACGCCGCACGGCTGCGCAGCCAGTTCTTCGACTGGTACCAGCGCACCGCCGCCCAGCCGCGGTCGGCGCGCTTCTTCCGCGCCGTCGAGGAGTGGAAGAAGAACGCAAGCTCGCACATCTCGGACACC
>JAGWBA010000135.1:1079-1415 GCA_021296215.1 Flavobacteriales bacterium | reverse complement strand
AGAAGGGTACGCCGCCGTGCGGCGTGGTCACGGGCATCGGCCGCTTCAAGGACGGCCAGGGCGGTTTGCGCGCCGGCGTGGTGATCTCAAACACCGCCTTCAAGGCCGGCGCCTTCGACATGGCGAGCGCCGAGAAATTCTGCAAGCTCCTCGTGGTCTGCGCCGAGGAGCGTCTACCGGTCATCTGCTTCATCTCCTCGGGGGGCATGCAGACCATGGAAGGTGCCGGGGCGCTGTTCTCCATGGCGGCCATCAATGACCGCCTGACCCGCTTCGTCCGCGACTTCGACCTGCCGGTGATCGTATTCGGCTTCGGCGACTGCACGGGCGGTGCGC
>JAGWBA010000135.1:0-850 GCA_021296215.1 Flavobacteriales bacterium | reverse complement strand
GTCAACCGGGTCATGGAAGGCACCCACGATGTCGGGCCGCAGGCCGAGGCGCCCCGCAAAACGGTAAGCGAGAGCGAACTGTTCCGCCCGGTCAAGAAGATGCTCGTTCACGCCCGCGGTTGCACGGCGACCAAGCTGGTGCGCGTCGCCCAGCGTCACGGCGTCTCGGTGGTCCTCGTCCAGTCCGACCCGGACATGGAGTCGGTACCTGCCGACATGCTCAGCGATGCGGACAGCCTGGTCGGCATCGGCGGCAATACGCCGGACGAGAGCTACCTGAATGCCGCCTCGGTGGTCCGCATCGCGGAACTCGAAAACGTCGACGCGCTCCATCCCGGGATCGGCTTCCTGTCGGAGAACGCGCAGTTCGCCGAACTGGTACGCAGCCGCGGGGTCAACTTCGTGGGCCCGCCGGTCTCCAGCATGGAGACCATGGGCAACAAGTCGAACGCCATTACCACCGCGCTGGCGCACGACGTGCCCGTGGTGCCGGGCAGCCACGGCATCCTCACCGACGGCGACCTCGCTGCGGAGTCCGCAGCGGAGATCGGCTATCCCGTGCTCATCAAGGCCGTGCATGGCGGGGGCGGCAAAGGCATCGAGGTGGTGGAGCGTCCCGACGACTTCCATGAAGCCTTCCATCGTGTCTCGGTGGAGGCGCGTGCGGCGTTCGGCAACGGCGACGTCTACCTCGAACGCTACGTCACCTCGCTGCGCCACATCGAGGTGCAGATCCTCCGCGACCGGTACGGCGACACCCAGGTCCTGGGCTTGCGCGATTGCAGCGTCCAGCGCGACAAGCAGAAGGTGATCGAGGAGTCCGGATCCACGATGCTGCCGGACGAACTCG
>JAGWBA010000134.1:985-2098 GCA_021296215.1 Flavobacteriales bacterium | reverse complement strand
CAGCACGCGCTTCCGGTGCTGAGCAACGATACACATTTCGACGTGGTCGACGGCGTCAGACGTATCGCTTTCTGACCTCTTCAGGCTAAGGTAAATGTTCAGTCATTCGCT
The DNA here is from genome assembly GCA_021296215.1 of Flavobacteriales bacterium. Taxonomy (NCBI): domain Bacteria; kingdom Pseudomonadati; phylum Bacteroidota; class Flavobacteriia; order Flavobacteriales; species Flavobacteriales bacterium. Next base: position 1,987 of record JAGWBA010000134.1, on the reverse strand, counting down.
GACAGAATGAAGGGCTGCCCACAAGAAGGGAGGGCGGACACGCAGGTCCGTCCCTACTGAACCCCCCTTGCCCCTTCTCAGGGGTGCGAGGACCTCTGCCGTCCCCCTGATAAGGGGGATTGAGGGGGTTGTCTGACAAAGGCGGGGAAGGAAAAGCGGAAATTGTCACCGCATTGGTAAAGCGTTACGTCTTCAGTTTCTTCTTGAGCCGTTTTTCCACGCTGGCCACTTTTCCGCTGAGGCGCCCCGAGTGGCCTTTCCGGTAATCAACCTTCATCGTACAGGAGATGCGGCCGCAATCCTTCTTCATCCGTTCATAACATTGCCGCACCACGTCAAACACGTCATCCCATTCTCCTTCGAGCACCGTCCCCATGGGATTCAGGCGATACTCGACTCCGCTTTTGTCGATAATCTGTAAAGAACGGGAGACGTATTTCCCCACGCTTTCGCCTTTTCCCAGGGGAGACATGCTGAATTCCAACAACACCATACCGCACCACCCTCGTTATGAATCAGATGAGGCTTTCTGTGCCATCCAGGCAGCAGGATACTCGACCGTTCCGGCCAACCGGAATCCTTCCACTGCCGCTTTTAATCGCTCTCGTCTTTTTTCCATGCTCGGCTCATTGGCCTGGACGTCTTTGCGTAAATCTCCCAGCCACTCCAAAAACTTCTCGAATTCTTCATCAAAAATCTCTTCGCCGTTCCGTCGTAAGGTGCCGGCCAGCGCGGGAGACGCACCGCCAGTACTGATCGCCATGCGAAGCGCCCCTCGTCGGACCAGGGCGGGCATCATGAAATCCGACAACTCCGGCTGATCAATCGACCACACCAGAAACCGTTCCGCTTCCGATAAGTCACGCAACGACTTTGCAAGATCCGAATCGTCCGGCAGGGTGTTGAGAACGACGAAGGCCCCCTGGGTATCCGTCGAACGAAACCGGCGGCCCCGATGCAGGACTTTTCCCGCAGCCGTGAGTTTCCGAAGCTCCACGTTCA
>JAGWBA010000134.1:513-846 GCA_021296215.1 Flavobacteriales bacterium | reverse complement strand
AGAGGTAATCCCGCCAACTTTCCGGAGCATTCCGGATACCGATCATGATGGTGAGGGTGGGGTTCCATCTCGGCTTTTGTGGTTTCTTCTTCAAGTGCATATGCGCTTCTTCCGGGGTTCGCCCGCTCTTTTTATTATTACAGCGCCAACACGCCGTCACGATGTTTTCCCAGGTTTTTGTGCCGCCTTTGGCAATCGGCACTACGTGGTCGAACGTGAGTTCTTCGGTGCGGAACCGTTTACAACAGTACTGGCACGAATATTTATCGCGGGTAAAAATATTGATCCGGGAAAACTTGACGGCCCGGTGATTGGACTTGAGCTTGACGACTT
>JAGWBA010000134.1:0-398 GCA_021296215.1 Flavobacteriales bacterium | reverse complement strand
CAAGGGTTCATATGTGGCATTTAACAAGAGCGTCATAGGCTGCCCCGGAGTTTGAACGCTTGTATAGCATCAGGAACGACACCGAAGCAACAACGGCCCACGTTCACGGCTTGCGCCAAAACAAACGGCCTTGGTAATGTTCGCACTCTTTCGCAGAAATTTACCGTTATGCAATATCGCGACGTTGCCAAACTGGAAGACCTCGAACCCGGAACGTGCCTGTCGGTTGAAGTCGACGACGCTCCCGGCGTGGCATTATTCAACGTGGATGGAAACATTCTGGCCTTGGATAATACGTGCCCCCACGCGGGAGGCCCGCTCGGAGAAGGGACGCTGGACGGAGAGGTCGTCGAATGCCCGTGGCACGGCTGGGAATTCAACGTGCGCACGGGACAATG
>JAGWBA010000133.1:940-2110 GCA_021296215.1 Flavobacteriales bacterium | reverse complement strand
TTTTGCGAGCGATGTCGCAATATCGCGGAAAGCGAATTGTGCGACATCTGTCAGGACCCGGCACGCGATCGGACCAAGATTCTGGTCGTGGAAGAACCCAGCACCTTACATGCGATTGATCAGAGTCGCGGGTACAAAGGTCTGTATCACGTCTTGATGGGCTCGATCTCTCCTCTGGACGGGGTGGGGCCGTCCGACATTCGCGCGAAGGAATTGGAAGCGCGCGTCCGGGACGATGGCGTGAAGGAAGTCATCGTGGCGACGAATCCCACCATCGAAGGCGAAGCCACGGCCATTTACCTCACGAAACTCCTGAAGCCCTATGGGGTCAAGGTCTCGCGGATTGCGTACGGCATTCCCGTCGGCATGGATATCGAATACGCCGACGACGTCACGCTGACCAAATCCATCGAAGGCCGCCGTGAATTGTAGCAGTTAAAGCACCTACATCCTTCGCTACGCTCTCGGCAGGCGAGGGAGGGGAATCAGAAGAGCAGTCCCGCATTCCGTCAGCGAATGCGAGACCATTTCCAATCCCGCTCAGGGTTTTCGGAACTCACAAAATGAGTCAGGAATTAGAAGTCCTTCATATGGTCACAAGCCGACTGGCGGAAGCCGGCATTCCATACATGGTCACGGGATCGATTGCAATGAATTACTACGCGATCCCGCGTATGACGCGGGATATTGACATTGTGATCGAGTTGTCGGAGGAGGACGTGGAGGAAACCGTCAGGTTGTTTCAAGGGGATTTCTACGTTGATCGCGAAATGGTGCAACAGGCCGTGAAAGACCGATTGATGTTCAATGTCATCCACAATGCGTATATGATTAAAGTTGACTTGATTGTTCGAAAGAACAGTGACTATCGCAGAGAAGAATTTTCTCGGAGGCAAGCCGTGAAGGTTGATAATCATTCATTTCACATAGTTGCGCCGGAAGACCTCATTCTCTCCAAGCTCGATTGGGCTAAAGATTCGCATTCAGAGATACAATTGGGCGACGTCAGAAATCTATTGGCTGCCGTACCAGAGTTGGATCACGATTATATGGCCGGGTGGGCTGAGCGCCTTGGGTTAAAAGAACTGTATCAGGAAGTGATGGCGTGAAGGATACCTCCATCGAGATGGCAGAACGATTTCGAAGCATGATATTGGCCCGGTCGGGAGA
>JAGWBA010000133.1:0-839 GCA_021296215.1 Flavobacteriales bacterium | reverse complement strand
GGAGGCGACTTCGATAAAAGCATGTCAGAGAAAATTCTGACAACCTTGGCAAAGGCCGGTTGAATCGTGAGCCGAAAGAATAAGACTCATCTGAAAGTGTTTGTGAGATTCCTTGTGCTCATAGGGGTACTCGGGATCGTCGCGGTGGTGTTGGTCGGCCTGTCGCTGAACGCACTGGTCAAAGGCGGGATCGAATCCATGGGCCCCCGGATATTGGGTGTGCCGGTGACGCTGGAGGACGTGGATATTGCGCTGTTGTCCGGCACGAGCGTGCAAGCCGGTTTGACTCGGCTTGTCGTCAATAACCCCGAAGAGTATGAGACCGCTTATGCCGTGTCCTTGCCGGAAATTCGAGTGCACGTCGATAGGAATTCTCTGTTGACGGATACCGTCATTGTCGAAGAGGTACTGATCGTCGCACCGGCTATTACCTTCGAATGGTCGTTAGAAGGCAGCAACCTCGGCGCGATTCACGAGAACGTCACGCGCAATACGCGATCCGGTTCCGATGATAACGGACAAGGAAAGGGCGAAGAGCATGAAAGAGGGCAACAATTCGATAAAACCGTTCACATCAAAAAAGTGACGGTGAAGGACGCGGTCATCAACGTGAGCTTCATCGGTGGACAAGACGAAGTCACGCAGTTGCCGTTGCCCGATCTCGTATTGCGTGACATCGGCAACCCTTCCGGTGGCACCACGTTCTCGCAAGCCTCAGCCGTGATCTTCGAGAAGATCTACGAGGCCATTAACAAGGCCGTCATGAAGCCGGGTGTCCTCCTGCCCCAGGGTGTGGAGCAATTCGGCAAATCCATCGGCAAGATGGGAAAGGAATTGTT
>JAGWBA010000132.1:2467-2830 GCA_021296215.1 Flavobacteriales bacterium | reverse complement strand
TGCGCAATGGGCGGGGTCGGCGGATTCATCCGCAATCACCAGCAGCTCGCTCGGTCCGGCAATCATATCAATATCGACGGTCCCATAGACCGCTCGCTTGGCCGCGGCCACGTACATGTTGCCGGGGCCCACGATTTTATCCGCCCGGGGAATCTGCTTGGTGCCATACGCCAACGCGCCGATGGCCTGCACGCCTCCGACCCGGTACACTTCATCCACCCCGGCGAGATCCGCCGCGACCAACAAACAGGGGTCGATAGCCCCGGACGCGGTGGGACTACACATGACGACCCGCGGCACCCCGGCAACTTTGGCGGGGATCGCGTTCATCAAAACCGTGGAGGGATACAACGCTTTCCCGCC
>JAGWBA010000132.1:730-2302 GCA_021296215.1 Flavobacteriales bacterium | reverse complement strand
CGAAACTTTTTCGGCGACAACGCAAGACCATCAAACTTCTTGACGTATCGCGCGACCGCAGCATCGCCATCACGTTCGACGTTTTTCAGAATACGTTTCACGCGATTCTCGAGCTTGGCGTGCTGGTGAGCTGCACGATTGCAGACCTCGGCCAACGCCTGGGGATAGGTTTTATCTTTTGAAAATATAACGTTCATCACGTCGTCAGGCGCAGGCCGTCTTGGGACGACTCTTGCGCAGCCTGTTAATCATGGTGGTAATCGCCTGATGCTTCATTTTCAAACTGGCACGATTCACGATCAGACGTGCCGTCGATTCCGCAACCGTTTCCATTTCCTGGAGGTTGTTGGCTTTCCGATCCGATCCGCCAAGCCCACCACCGGAGCCAACTCGATCGACCCATACAACTTGATGATTTCGACCGGAGTCCCCTGACGGTTAAAATGCCATTCCGTGATGTTGGGATACTTCGTGGCCACCCGGAGTTTTGACGATAAGCGTGCACGACCATCAAGACCCGCCAGGGTCGCTACGGCGATCCGGCACCACCCGATCCGCAGATCCAAGGGTTCATACACGTCCAGTTGTTGCTCCAATAACAAATCCTTGCCCGCCACACCCACGTCGGCCGCTCCATACTCCACGTAGGTGGGCACGTCCGTGGGACGGACCACCAAAAAAGACAGCCCGGACTGCGGCACGTCAAAAGCCAGTTTGCGATCGTCGGAGGACATTTCCGGACCAAGATAGCCCGCTTTCTGAAACAGAGCCAGCGTCGGATCCAGGAGTTTCCCCTTCGACAGTGCGACGGTCACCATGTCACTCATACCCGAAACCCTCTCGACGAACCGACGCGCCCAAGCCCTGCAGTTTGTCTTCGATTCGCTCGTATCCCCGTTCCAAGTGATAAATCCTGGAAATCCGCGTTTCACCGTCGGCGGCCAACCCGGCCAACAGGAGCGCGGCACTGGCACGCAAATCCGATGCCATGACCGGCGCGCCCGTCAACCGGCCTAATCCTTTCACAACGGCGCGGTGTCCATCAACCGTAATCGCCGCACCCATACGGCGCAATTCCGGAACGTGCAGAAACCTCCCGGCAAACACCGATTCGGTCATCACGCTGGTTCCTTCCGCCAGACACAGCAACGCCATCATTTGTGCCTGCAGGTCCGTGGGAAATCCCGGGTAGGGAAACGTTTGCACGTCCTGGGCCCGTAACCGGGCTCCGGCCTCGACGGTGATTGATCGCGCCCCCTCCGACAACTCCGCGCCGCATTGCCGGAGTTTTGACATCACGACCTCCAGGTGTTCGGGGACGCACCGATCCGCTTCGACCCGCCCTCCCGTCATGGCACCGGCGACCAAATACGTGCCGGCTTCGATCCGGTCGGGAATCACCTCGTGCTCTGCGCCATGCAGCGCCGGGACCCCTTCGATGACGAGACGCCCGGATCCGGCCCCTGAAATTCTGGCCCCGCGCTTGATCAGGAAATCGGCCAGATCGACAATTTCCGGCTCCATCGCGGCATTGTTGAGCACCGTCGTACCTTTCGCGAGACAGGCGGCCAT
>JAGWBA010000132.1:0-453 GCA_021296215.1 Flavobacteriales bacterium | reverse complement strand
CCTTCCTCGCGCTTGACGGAAACGCCGAGTAAGCTGAGCAGCGTCATCATGGTGGCGACGTCTCTCACCTGCGGCAGGTTGGAAATCGTGCACTCTCCTCCCCCCAACAGGGTCGCCGCCAAAATGGGGAGCGCCGCATTCTTGGCGCCGCCGATCCTGACACGTCCATCGAGGCGTTGCCCGCCCATGATGACCAGACTGTCCATGATTACGATGTTCGCTCCAGGCACATGACGCGATCGATGCCCGCCTGATCGCGCCGGATCCTCTTGACGACGAATTCCTGCTTGTCGTTCACCTTTTGACGGATGTCCCCGGACTGGTTCATTCCCATTTCCATGACCAGCATCCCGCCCGGATGCAAGAGCGCCGGACTCTCCGCAAGCAGGCGATCATAAAACTCCATGCCGTCCCGGCCGCCATCAAGGGCCGGAAGCGGCTCGAACGCCCGGA
>JAGWBA010000131.1:1341-2035 GCA_021296215.1 Flavobacteriales bacterium | reverse complement strand
CGTCGAAAAAAACGAAATCGGTAAAAGTCCCTCCCGCGTCTATGCCTACAGAAAGCATAAAAGGATTTTTACCTCGCTGTGCGCGGGTTAAAACCGCACGGGGCTGCGTGCGTAATCAGTAATTATCTCTATCCTTGGGATATATGACGTTTACCTTTCCCTCGGCTATCTCTCTTAACGCCGAAACAACATGCTTGTTGTCGTCGTTTTCAGATGCTATAACGGTAGCTCCCTTGGATATCTGGCTTGCCCTTTTCATCGCTGCGATGGAAAGAGCGAACCTGTTCTCAACCTTCTCTAAGCAGTCTTCAATCGTAATTCTGGCCATGGATCGTTACCTTCCTTGATTAGTACCCTGTTTAAATATGATACACAATATCATTCGACTCTTCACGATAATGTCAATCAAACCCCGCCTTGATTCCTCCCTTCACTCAGAATGTTCACCGCTAATCATTAACAGGAACAAGTTCACGGTTCTCCATGCCGGGAAGGACTTTAAAAATCTTAGACGCGGAGGTCTTCTCGCTGAACTCGGGTTCACTGACCGTATTGACGTATATCCACTCGGACCGAGCCTCTTGCGGAGTAAAGCTGACTATCATATAACCGCGATCCTTTGTGTTTGAGTAGACAAGACCGTCAACCAGCACTTCCAAATCCCGAGCAAACTCCTCGGCCTGTTGCGACGTAA
>JAGWBA010000131.1:0-1333 GCA_021296215.1 Flavobacteriales bacterium | reverse complement strand
ATGGGGTAGCAAACTCAACACCCACCTGATTACCTTCCATGTCCTTGAGGTTATTTGCCCATCCGTTATGCGTATCCCCTGCAAGCACCACAAGGTTCTTATCCGCGCCGTAAGCCGTTCCCAGCACCGCTTCACGCTCCGCAGGGTAACCGTCCCAAGCGTCAAGATTATAGGGAAGGACGGTGTTTATACGATTCATCTCATCCTGAGTTACAGAAGAATCCTCTCGCAGCATCCGGGCCTTAATCTTGGTCAGTTGATCAATAAGACCTGCAACTTCAGGCGTACGGTCGCCCAGATGGGGAATTATTTCAGCTGGAACGTTCATTCTGCCCATAAGCACCTGCTGACCCAGAACCTGCCAAGTGGCGGTTGAACCGGAGAGTTTCTCCTGAAGCCAAGCAAGCTGATCCGGACCGAGCAGTTTCCGGTCCGGAGAACTGATATCTTTACCGAAACGCTGGCCGTCAAAACCAGTATTCTGGTCAAAATAATCTTTGTAACTAAGCTGTTTATCCCGTCCGGCAAGACGGGTATCGAGCATGAAAAGCTCAACTAGGTTTCCGAAGGAAAAACTGCGGTAGATCCGCCCAGAATCATTCCGGTTTACGGGACGAACAGGCATCCACTCGTAATAGGCCCGAAGCGCGGCAGTCTTGCGGGCATTAAAATTGCCTTCACTTTCTTCATGATTCTGGGCGCCGCTCACATAAGCGTCGTTTGCGACCTCATGATCATCCCAGACGGTTATGAACGGATGCGTGGCGTGAAGAGCCTGGAGCTGCGGGTCAGTCCTGTAAAGAGCGTAGCGCCTTCTGTAATCATCAAGCGTCAGGATTTCCTTATCGCTGTATTCCGGAAGATCCCTGCTGCTTTCTTTCGAATTACTAGCACCGGAATCCGGTGCCTTGCCGTACTCATATATATAATCGCCAAGGTGAACGACGGCATCCACCCGAGCTGTCGCCGCCGCGTGGCCGTAAACGTTAAAGTAGCCGCCATGAGAAGTGGGATAGTTGGCACATGAGAAGACTGCCAGTTTAACCGAGTCCACATCGCCCTGCGGCAGAGTCTTAGTACGGCCGACAGCGGATACAGATTTTCCTGAACGGAAACGGTAATAGTAAATCGTCCCGGCCGAAAGACCCTCAACATCTACTTTGACCGTGTAATCACTTTCGGCAGTGGCGGTCTCAGACGAACTGTGAACAAGGCTTTTGAACTCCTTGTCCAAAGCGACCTCAACTCTGACCCCGATCCTTCTCCAGGATTCCTGTGGAGTAACTCTCGTCCAGACAATAACTCTGTCGGCCAATGGGTCGCCGCTTGCGAC
>JAGWBA010000130.1:933-2773 GCA_021296215.1 Flavobacteriales bacterium | reverse complement strand
TCGGAGAATATTTCCTTGGCGGTCTTGCGGTTTACTTTTCCTTCCCCGATAAGTTCCAGCAGTTCAGCGAGGTTCTCGGGGGGAACCGGAAATTCGGCTATGCTGTCTTCGTTTTCAACTTCTCTCAGCATCTCGTTTAAGATCCAGTTGCTCGCCGCCTTCTGGTCTTTTACGTGTTTTGCGCACTCTTCAAAGTATTCGGCAAGCGGTCTTGAGGATGAAAGCGTCTCGGCATCGTTTCTCGGTATGTTGAATTCATCCACGAACCTGCTGAGCTTTTCTTCGGGGAGTTCCGGGAGGGACAGGCGGATTTTCTCCAGATAATCCTCATCCACCACGACCGGCAGAAGGTCGGGGTCCGGGAAATATCTGTAGTCGTGAGCCTCTTCTTTTGATCTCATCGCAAATGTGACCCCTTTTTGGGAGTCAAAAAGCCTCGTTTCCTGGACCACCTTTCCTCCGCTTTGAAGGACTGCCTCCTGTCTTTTTATTTCGTATTCTATAGCTCTTTGTATGAAGCGGAAGGAATTAAGATTTTTGATCTCGGTTTTTGTTCCGAGTTTGCTCTGCCCTGCCGGTCGCACGGAAACGTTCGCGTCGCAACGCAGGCTCCCTTCCTCCATGTTTCCGTCGCAGACCTCAATATATCTGAGGATTGTCCTAAGTTTCTTTACGTATTCGATCGCTTCCTCGGCGGTTGAAATGTCAGGCTCGCTCACTATTTCCACAAGCGGCACTCCGGCCCTGTTGAGATCCACATGGCTTTCGAAGTCGGAATATTCGTGCACGAGTTTTCCCGCGTCTTCTTCTAGGTGTATGCGGGTTATTCTGATTTTCTTTTTACCGTCCCCCGAATCTATCTCGAGGTGTCCCCGAAGGCAAAGCGGTTCATCGTACTGAGAAATCTGGTAGCCCTTTGGAAGATCGGGGTAGAAGTAGTTCTTCCTCGCGAATCTTGATTTCCGGGCAATTTCACAGTTGGTTGCCAGTCCGGCTTTTAGTGCGTACTCAAGAACCCTTTCATTAAAAACCGGCAGCACCCCCGGCATACCCAGACAGACCGGATTCACCTGGGAGTTGGGGGGACTCCCGAATTTCGTTGAGGAAGAAGAAAATATCTTGGATTCAGTAGCAAGCTGTGCGTGTACTTCAAGACCAATTACCGCTTCGTATTGCATTGATTGTTCCTTCGGGAGAAATTTGATAAAGCAGCCGAGCGAAAATTATATATGTACTTGGCCAGCAGGCAACCTTTGGCCCGCGTATTTCTGTCTAGGATAATAGATCTAGCGGAAAGCTCTCTCAACGAATCCATCGTTTTTTTGACCTTTCGGCTCAAAAACTTTATTCTTTCTGCTTATATTGGCATATACTCCTGTTGATTGGTTTAGGTGAAGTCAAACCAACCGGATATGCCGCTTTTTTCCAAATTCTCCGTACACCAGATTTAAATATGACTTAGAGGAGGACATAAGATGAGAATTTCAGTAGTTTTAGCCGTTTCTTTTTTCACTCTGCTTTCTTTTATGTCACTTCCTGCCCAAGCCGATAGCGACCAGAGCATACGGGAGCAGATAGAGGAGCTTAAGAAGCAGATAGAAAAGCTTGAGCAGCAGATCAACACTAAAGTGTATGAGGCTACGGCGAAAGATTCTAAGGCCTGGTACAACAAGATAAAGGTCAAAACCAAGAAAGGCTCGGGTCTTACTTTCCAGACCGCGGACAAGAACTACAAGCTCAGGATGAGGTTCTTTGGTCAGTTTCTGGCCAACTACACAGATCCTGACGCTGACGAAGAGGGTCTTGGCTTCAGTGTAAGAAATCTCTGGTTGATCTGGGA
>JAGWBA010000130.1:0-745 GCA_021296215.1 Flavobacteriales bacterium | reverse complement strand
GGTATGGCAGGGATATCGGTGGCGGCGTTTACGGTCTTCTCGGAGACGGGATGATCCGCTATGATGTAGGTGTTTTCCAGGGCGAAGGCGCAAACCAGAAGAACGACAATGGTGACACTGGTATGCTCTGGGCAGGAAGGGTTCAGGCGGCCATTATCGGCGGAAAAGCCAAGAGCGTAAAAGAGAATTTTGCCAGGAGTCCAACGCTCATGGTTGGAGCTGCTGTTGCGGGCATAGATGTTGAAGATGGAAGTGACGGCAATATCGGAATTCCGCAGCATGATCCGGACAAACCGGGAGGTGACAGGATTCTGGAATCCGGGAGCATTACTTCCATAACCTTTGATGCAAATTACAGGGATCCGATGTTCAGCCTTACCGGCGAGTATATCGGAAGGTGGGCCAATCCTGATGAGGCCGGCGTAGACACTGCTTATGATCAGGGTTTTAGGATTCAGGGTGGCTTCTTCCTCGTTCCGAGAAAGATTGAACTTGCCTCAAGGTATGCGATGGTCATGTTTGACGATGACCCCAATGTTCTCGGGGGAAATGACCTTGACAACGTATGGACGTTCACCCAGGGACTTAGCTATTACCTAAGCGGCAACCACAAGTGGAAAGTACAGCTTGACTACAAGTTCCAGAGAGAAGAGGATCTCGATGGCGTAGAGTCTGATGAGTCGATGGTAAGAGCCCAGGTTCAAACCTACTTCTAGGGATGCATTTAGGGATATAGTCAATCCGG
>JAGWBA010000129.1:2210-2799 GCA_021296215.1 Flavobacteriales bacterium | reverse complement strand
CATGCGTTTCGGGTGTTTCAGCCCTATGAGCACTGTCTGAAAGTGAGCATCTACGGGTCGGCCAGGACGCCTTCCGACGACCCCGATTTTCAACTGGCCGCGCGGATGGGGCGGCTGTTGAGCAGGCGCGGGTTCATGGTGATTACCGGCGCGGGGCAGGGCATCATGGAAGCCGGTCACCAGGGAGCGGGCAAGGACATGAGTTTCGGCGTCAGCATCATGCTGCCCTTCGAGCAAGGCGCGAACCCCACCATTGCCGGCGACCCCAAGCTGGTTCACCTGAAGTACTTCTTTACCAGGAAACTCCTGTTCGTGCGGGAATCGCACGCCGCCGCCTTTTTCCCCGGCGGGTTCGGCACCATGGATGAAGCGTTTGAACTGTTGACCTTAATCCAGACCGGCAAGGCGAACGTCGTGCCGATCGTGTGTCTCCAGGCCCCGGGCTCCGACTATTGGAGCCGGTGGATGGATTTTGTGTCGCACCAATTGTTGCCCGGAAGCTTCATCTCGGAATCGGATTTGTCATTGTTGAAAATTTTCGACAATGCCGAGGCCGCGGTCGACGAGATTCAACATTTTTACCGGAACT
>JAGWBA010000129.1:0-1936 GCA_021296215.1 Flavobacteriales bacterium | reverse complement strand
CACCGAAGAGACACCGGCAAATGAGAGGAGAGTTTGGCCTCCTGAAGGATTCGTGTTATGTTTTTGAACGATGAGCGAGTCCCCGGACAAACCGTTTTCAGGACAGGAGCCCACGGTCGTGCTGTATCATGCCGATTGCACGGATGGGTTCGGTGCGGCGTGGGCCTTGTGGAAGAAGTTTCCGGATGCGCGCTATGTGCCGGTCGAACACGGCCTGACCCCGCCGTCGGGTTTGGACCATGACCACGTGGTGATGGTGGACTTCAGTTATCGGCGAGAGATCATCGAACGCTTGGCCGAGTCCACGGCCAGTCTCCGCATCCTGGATCACCACGTCACCGCGCAGGCGGCATTGGCCGGTCTCCCGTATGCGTATTTCGACATGAAAAAAAGCGGTGCGGTGTTGGCCTGGGAATGGGCGCACCCGGAGCCGGCCCCCTGGTTGCTCCAATACATTCAGGATAAGGATTTGTGGGAATGGCGGTTGCCCAAGAGTCGGGAGATCAATGCCGCGCTGGTCTCGTATCCTTTTGATTTTCAGGTCTGGGACGGTCTGACGCAGGACACGTTGGAAGTGGAAGGCCGGGCGATCCTCCGACAGGAAGACGTCCTGATTACCAAGATCGTCAAGGAATCGGTCCTGGTCGAGTTTGAGGGGGAAACCGTGCCGGCGGTGTATAGTCCGGTGATGACCAGTCAAATCGGAGAACGCCTGTGCCGGGGATATCCGTTTTGCATCATTTGGCACCAACGGGACGGCCGGCGGTATTTCAGCCTGCGTTCGAAACCGGGGACTGTTGACGTCTCCGCCATTGCCGCTCGACACGGGGGCGGTGGGCACGTCAATGCCGCGGGCTTTTCGGTTTCTCTTGAAGCAGCGGATATCCTGAATCCCATACGGGGATAGCGGTGTGGTCTCCCGAAGGCCGATCCCCTCTCGTTCATGAGTAAAGCATGGTTCCATGATTCCATTGCGTGACGATAACCCGACGGACATCAAACCCGTCGTGACCATCGGCTTTCTCGCCGCCTGCGTGGTGGTCTTCCTGAACCAGGTGATGCTGGGGCAGCAGAGCGGGCAAGCCTTCGTGTATCAGTATGGGGCCATCCCGGCGGTCGTGTTCGGGTATGCCGAACTCCCGGTTGAACTCGCGGCGGTGTCACCCTATGGAAGTTTGGTGACCAGCATGTTTCTTCACGGGGGCTGGATGCACCTGATCGGGAATATGCTGTATCTGTGGATTTTCGGGAACAACATTGAAGACGTCATGGGGCATGGCAAGTTCATCATCTTCTATTTCCTGTGCGGGATTATTGCGGCGTTGAGTCATGCCGCCGTTGATCCGGTTTCGACGATTCCGATGGTTGGGGCCAGTGGCGCCATCTCGGGGATCCTCGGCGCCTATTTGTTGCTGTACCCCCGAGCCCAGGTGTTGGTGCTCATTCCCCTGGGATTCTTCAGCCAGATGCTCTATGTCCCGGCCTCGATCGTGTTGGGCCTTTGGTTCGTGATGCAGGTTTTGAGCGGCGGCATGAGCCTCGGAACCGAAGGAGGAGGCGTGGCCTTTTTTGCGCATATCGGCGGGTTCCTGGCCGGGATCGTGTTGATCGGGTTGTTCAAGCACCCGCACGTCAAGTTCTTCAATCCTCCTCATGCGCACGCGCGGCGCTGGCGATAGCGGTACGGTGTGGAGTGGTAGGCGCCGATTTTTTCCGAGTGCAGGTCCCATGATATGAGAAAATACAGTTGGGCCGTCGATTTCTCGCAAATTTCCTTGACATTGCCTGGACGCTCCAGTATTTTGTACAACTTCCCTGTTTAGTCGTTCTTTGACAATTGCATAGCCGATAAAACGGCAAAGAAGAAGTGTGTTGAAGTGGTGGCCCTTGTGAAAAGTAGTAAAATTTTGAGAGTTTGATCCTGGCTCAGAACGAA
>JAGWBA010000128.1 GCA_021296215.1 Flavobacteriales bacterium | reverse complement strand
TCTTGTAAGCCGGCTTTCGATATTTCTTGCTTTTTCATATCACTAAGTTAAGTGACACACTTTTCTGAACAGACTCGTTGAGTCGATAGCTAACCGCTCTTATAATCTACGGAGCTTGAGATTTTGAAAGACCCCATCGATTAACCAGGTCATAACCGCGTTTCCATTAGCTTTTATGGAACAGGCATCTTCCCGACGGTAAAAATTTTCCACAATCCTTTTTTGTATTTTTGCCGCCACAAATGAAAGAAGCTCAGGACATTTCCATAACCGAAACCAGCGCATTCCGCGACTACGTGGCCTTAGCCAAGCCGCGATTGGCCACAAGCGTGGTGTTCAGCGCCGGTGCCGGGTATTTGATTGGGATGCCAGCCTTCAGCGGCTGGATGTTCACCTTACTCCTTGTGTGTGGTTTTCTCGTTGTCGGTTCGTCGAATGCCTTTAATCAGGTTATTGAGCGCAACCAAGATGCACTGATGGACCGCACCAAGGATCGTCCGGTTCCGGCCGGGAGGTTGTCGGTTTTGCAAGCCTTGATCGCAGCGACGATCATGGGCTTGGTAGGTTTGGCGCTGTTGTACTGGATCAATCCGCTATCGGCCATGTTCGGCGCGCTGAGTTTGTTTATTTATACGGCTGTTTACACGCCGCTTAAAGGAGTGACGCCACTAGCGGTATTCATCGGAGCGATTCCGGGAGCAATTCCCTTCATGCTTGGATGGGTGGCTGCCAATAACGATTTTGACATCGAGAGCGGCACCTTGTTTGCCGTGCAGTTTTTTTGGCAGTTCCCGCATTTTTGGGCCATTGCGTGGATTCTGCACGACGACTATAAAAAGGCCGGATACAAGTTACTGCCCAGTGGTGAGCGCGACCAAAGCAGTGCACTGCAAACTATATTTTATACGGTTTGGACCCTGATCGTGAGTTTGATTCCGGCCACGGGCCTCACCGGCTCTCTTGAATTGAGCACGATCGGAGCTGTCGCCGTCGCTATCGCTGGTGCTTTATTCTTGTGGCAAAGCTGGAACCTTTATAAAGGCCGAACGGTTGTAGAAGCGAAGAAATTGATGTTTGCCTCGATCATTTATATGCCCGTGGTGCAAATCATATATGTGGTTGATAGTTTGGTGTAATGCCATGAACCATGAACCATGAACCATGAACCATGAACCGCGAACCATGAACATGGGATTTCCGATAAGTAGAAATTCACGGTCCACGGTTCACGGTCCATGGTTTACTGAATCAAAGAACAATGGTTGATTCCGTCTTAAAAGAACAAAGAAAAAAAGCCGCCAAGCCGATGTTGTGGATCGGCATGGTGAGTATGGCCATGTTGTTTGCCGGATTGACATCGGGTTATATTGTGCGCCGCGCCGAGGGCAACTGGATCGTGTTCGATCTACCTTCAGAAATGTGGTACAGTACCATTGCCATCGTACTGAGTTCTGTGACGATGATATTTGCGCTTCGTGCCGCTAAGGCACAGAACCGAAATAATATGCTGTTGGGGTTGGCGCTGACGCTGGTGCTGGGCCTTGTCTTCACCTACTTCCAATTCGCCAGCTTCGAGGTACTCATCAATGGCGGAGTGTATTTTACGGGCGAAAGTTCCAATGCCGCCGGAAGTTTTCTATATGTGATCGTGATCGCCCACTTGGTGCACGTCGCTTTCGGATTCATCAGTCTGCTGTACATGATGTTCAACGGCCTGCGCGGCAAGTACGACAACGGTAATACCCTGGGCATTGAGATAGGCAGCCAGTTTTGGCATTTCCTCGATGGGGTGTGGATTTACTTGTTTGTCTTTCTAATGCTCGTGAGGTAAAGCGTTAGTCATTTCTCGTTTTCTGAACAACGAACAGCGGTGGCCGTACATTCGCTTCGCGAGTGCATTTCTTGTAGATAAATTCGCTCTTCGTGCCAGTAAAACACCATTGACTCTGAAGAGAATAAACTCGGCGTAAGCCGAATTTATTCAGTCTTTGACTGAATCTACTTTTTCAACCTTATTCTAGTTTAGCCTGAAGCTGCTTCGCAGAACCCGATTTCGCAAAGCAAAACCGTAGGGCTTTTATATTTATAGAGGATTAGAAAGAGGTCATTAGAGTTGTTGATATTCGAGACTTTAATGGCCGGTGTACGA
>JAGWBA010000127.1:3068-6761 GCA_021296215.1 Flavobacteriales bacterium | reverse complement strand
AAGGCTACCCCTGCTATCGGTGTCTCTACCCTGAACCGCCTCCCGCCGGATTGGTCCCCAATTGCCAGGAAGCCGGGGTATTGGGGGTCCTCGCGGGCACCATCGGTATTTTGCAGGCCAATGAAGCCGTCAAGGAAATTTTGGAGATCGGCGATACTCTCGCGGACCGTTTGTTGATCTACGATGCCCTCGAAATGAAATTCCGCAGCGTCGGGCGCCCCAAGGATCCCCGCTGCCCGCTCTGCAGCGCCACCCCGACGATTACCGCGCTGGAAGAACATCACGTCTCATGCAGCGTGTAACGGGAATGGATTCATGCCGGCCGTTCATCCTCTCCGGATTGGTATTGGCGACCCGAACGTCCGCACCGTCGACACCACAAACACGCTGACCGGCTTCTGATCGCCATGCTTTCGATTCCTTCAGACATTTGGGAAGACATGATCGCGCATGCGCGGGCCCTGGACCCTCATGAATGCTGCGGCATTCTGGCCGGCGCGGACCAGGTCATTACCGAGCATTATCGCATTACCAACATCCTGGCCAACATGAGTGAAGCCGAACTGGCCCGCTTCGATCAGGCGAAACTGTCAGACCTCAAACAACTGTCACCGGAGGAACGGGCCGATATCGCCTTCCAAATGGATGCCCAGGAAATGTCACAAGCGCAAAAGGACATTCGTCAGAAAGGCGTCACCCTGAGGGCCTTTTATCATTCGCATACCTTCAGCCCTGCTCGCCCGTCTATCACGGATATTAAAATCGCCATGGAATTTGAGAGCTACCGGGAAAAACTCAATATACCCGAACCCGTTCACGTCATCATCTCCCTCCAGGATAAGACGACTCCCGTCATCCGCGCGTATCGCATCCAGGATTCGACGGCTACCGAAGTTCCCGTCGAACGCCGATAACGACTTCATGTTGCGCTGTTCTAGACATCCCCTGTCCAAGTTGAGATAATGCGGAAACTTCTTTCTCCCCATTAACAAGGAGATTCATTATGTTCCGTCCTCTTGCATTCATCCTTCCGTTACTCATCGTTCTTTTCGTGTCAACGGCCTCACTGGGTTGGGCTTTTTCCGATGAACCGGGCAAAGAAGGAGGGTTTTACAGCCCGATCATCCGCGTGGTTCCGGATAAAGGCTTTATCCTGATCAACAGCGGGAGCGGTATTCTTTGGCTCAAAGCCAGCGAGGCGGCAATGCCTCATATTTCCAAGCTGCCCGTCGGTGGGCTGATCGACGTTGTGGTCGTCTTTCAAGGAAAACCCCACCCGCCGATCATCAAGTTATGGAAATTGGCAAGCGGTGATTCAGCCTGCCCCGTGTTTGACGGCAAACAATGCGTACCGCCTGCAAAAAAGAAATGATTCCACGAGTGGAACGTTCACCGGGAACTGCGGCTAATTCAGAGCAACCGCCTTGAAATTCGCATGCACCTTTTGTCCGGGTCGCAGCCGGAGTTGCTGGTAAGATTTTCTCGTAATCATGGCCAACAACGGACAACCCACGTCCAGCTTCACTTCAACGGCATACTGATCGCTCGGGGACTCGCCGACCTCGACAATCGTCGCCTCCAGGGTATTCAGCACGCTGCTTGTCTCAGGAGGGGCGCCCGCCACCAGGCTCACGTCACGTGACAGAATTTGCACCCGCAACGGCGCACCTGGAGGCAGCGCCTGCTGGGGGAGAAACAGGGAGTGTCCCAAAAATTCAACCCGTGTCAATCCGAATTGCGGTTCATGCTCGGCAATCCGCGTTTCAAGAATAGCCCCGACCACGTTCGATTCGACCAACTCCGGCAGATCCAACCGGGCGAAGACTTCCTGAATCGGCCCCGTCGCCGCCACTCTCCCCTCTTTCAGCAGAATCATATGATGGGCGAGCTGCAGCATTTCATGAAGGTCGTGGCTGACGTACAGAACGGGAATGCGCAATTCATGGTTCAGTCTCTGAAGATAGGGAACGATTTCCTTTTTTCGTTGTTGATCGAGAGAGGCCAAGGGTTCATCCATCAACAAAAGTTGCGGGCTGGTTAACAGCGCTCTTCCTATTGCCACACGTTGCTGCTCACCGCCCGACAAGTGTGGCACCCGGCGCTGAAAGAGCGGCTCAAGGTCCAACAACTCACTCGGGAGGGATGGCTGCGTTTCATTCCGTACTTGAGGTTTTGCGTGACGGTGAGATGCGGAAACAGGCGCGCTTCCTGAAAAACGACCCCGACGTGCCGGCGTTCGACCGGAAGAAAAATCCCACGAGCGTCGTCTTGCCAAACCTCCTGGTCGAACTGAAGAAACCCCGAAGGCGCGCGGGTTAAACCGGCTATGCACCTCAACAGCGTGGTCTTGCCGCTCCCGGACGACCCAAATACCGCTATCGTCCCTTCAAGCGGGACCGTGCAAGTCACGTCAAAACGAAACCCGGGATAGTCGATGAGGAATCGTGCGTCGAGTCTATTCATGAGACGTGACCGTATACACGATCGTCAGAATGAGAAAACTGAAGATAAGGAGCACGGCCGAAAGCACATGGGCTTGGGTATATTCAAGGACCTCGACGTGATCGTAGATGGCAATGGAGAGGACTTTGGTCACGCCTGGAATATTACCGCCAACCATCAGCACCACGCCGAACTCGCCGAGCGTATGGGCAAAGCCTAATACCACGGCGCTCAGGTATCCTCGAATCGCCATGGGTGACGCCACGGTAAAAAAGGCATCCAGCTTCGAGGCTCCCAGCGACCAGGCCGCTTCCAGTGGCTTCTTGCCTACTGCCTCGAACGCTCCGTGCAGGGGTTGCACGACAAAAGGGAGCGAATAGAACGTCGAGGCGATGACCAACCCCGTAAACGTAAAGGAGAGCGCCGAGCCGGTGAGGTCTTTCCATGGGCCGCCGATCAAACCATGGGGACCGAGTGCGATCAACAGATAGAAACCCAGCACGGTTGGTGGAAGAACAATGGGAAGCGCCACGATTGCCTCTACCAGAGTCCTAAGCCGCGAGCGCGTGAACGCCAACCACCATGCCAGGGGGGTGCCGACCAGCAACAACACGACCACGGTCACCGCTGCCAGTTGCAAGGTCAGCCATAACGGGCCCCAATCCATGACGTTCATCCTGCTACTCCCCGGCCTCGATCATTCCAAGCCATACCCGAATCGTTCAATGATGTTCCGGGACGTGACCCCTTTCACGTAGTCCAGGAACGCGCGTGCGCCATCGTTCCGTTGACCGTTTCGCAACAGAACGGCTTGTTGCCGGAGAGGGGCATGCAAATGCTTCGGCACGTCCCATCGGCTGCCGGACCCGTTGACTTTGGGACCAAACACCTGCGAAAGGGCGACGAATCCCAGTTGAGCATTCTTCGAGAACACGAAGTGGAACGTCTGTCCGACATTTTCTCCACGGACCAGCCGGTCCTGAAGCCGTTCCCAAAGTCCCAGTGCCTGCAAGACTTCCTTTGCAGCGGCGCCATACGGCGCGGTCTTGGGATTCGCAATGGCCACGTGCTCGACATGGTCGCTCAACAGCATGGATGTTCCATTTCCCTCGATCATGGTGGGACCGGGACTCCACAACGTCAGTCGTCCCACCGCATACGTAAACCGGCTCCCTTGAACCGCAACCCCTTCTTCTTCCATCAACTTCGGACGCGTGACGTCGGCGGAAAAGAACACGTCGAACGGGGCGC
>JAGWBA010000127.1:2147-2700 GCA_021296215.1 Flavobacteriales bacterium | reverse complement strand
TGGTTTTCCACTGAGCCCGCAACTCGAGATCATGGCCGAGAAAATTTCCGGATCCGCCCGTGGGGTCATGCAGCCCGTTGCGTCCGAACGCGCCTCTCGAGGTCGCGAGATACCACGCCCGGTGTTTGAGTTGTACTTCGCAACCCTGACACGGAACCACAATCACCCGCCATCCCGGCGAACTGAAGTTCGACCGAAAAAACGGTCCGAAATTTCCGGTCGGCATATAATCGAAACGTCGTGCGCCAAACAGTGTATCAAAAGCCGAACTCTGGCTATCATGCGCGCTCCGGTCCCCGCTGGCGTAGTCATAATGAATCAGAAATCGCGGCGACCAGGGGAGATCCAGCGTGTACCCGACATCAATGTGCTGAAAATGGGCAAAATGATTGACATGGCCTTTTTTCCCCGTCTGCACGACGCTCTCGATTTCATAATCGATTCTTCCTGGTTTCGGGTCATCATAGAGTCTGGTTCCGAACGTCGAAAACGTTCTGTGCCTGCCGACGGTGGCACTCCGTTGGTCGTTCAATCCGAAATAGTAAGCATTGAG
>JAGWBA010000127.1:942-1938 GCA_021296215.1 Flavobacteriales bacterium | reverse complement strand
ACGTGCAGGTCGGTACGGAGTCCGGTCTCCAGCACGTTGTGCACCGTGACGGATGCCATGAGCTGCAACACGTCCATTTCATTCCTGATGCCCGTGGTGATGTAACTTTCAGCGTCATCCAGATACACCCTGGAATCCTGGCCCTCAAACAAAAATTTGACATGCTTCCCGTTCAGACCCAACCGAACGCGCGACCGTTGTTGAATTTGCGAATCCGTTTGACCCGCGGGCTGGCTGGCTCGCCAGGGGTGGTCATACGTTTCGAAACGCGTCCGGTGTTCCAGGCCAAGGTCCAGCCAAGCCGGGAGATGCAAGGCGTCCCTCAGGTAACGGTCCCATTTCCATTCCCGAGCCACAACGAGTACGGCATCCGCAGGTTCCGGCACCGGCCTCCTTGAGACCCGTTCAACCGGCTCGATACCCGCTTGAGAAAAACCCTCGGGGAAAGCGTGGGCCGCGCCGCCCCAACCGATTAAGGCCAAACCGCCAAGCAGAACGAAAACCAGGCCTCCACCCTTTCTGCCGGCACGCGTCCCCAAGGACATGCATTCCATCGAGAAACTTCTCATGGTGATGAAAGATGTAATTATTAATTGTCTATATAGCAATAATACTTGATATCTATTAAAAAACCATCCCCGCCCCAGGTCCGGCCCGCGACACGCTATTGTTCACGGATGATCTTCCCGCTCTCTCTGGCGTCATACCCCCCCAAGGCTTCAATTTCCTGTTGAAACCTGCGCGTGACCAAGGTGTCCAAAAATACCTTCATGCCGGGATGCGAGTGTACGTACGCCGTCGGAATGACCAAATCATAGCGTTCTTCCTGCAACGGAATGAAATCAAAGTTGTACAATTGAGCCACGGCGCGTGTTCCAATGCCGACGTCTGCCTTCCCCTCCGAAATACATCGTCCCAGGCCGATCTGGGAAGAAGCCATTGTTCCATAGCCCCTCACGACTTGACTCGGAATACGATGACGGGAGAGCAAATGAT
>JAGWBA010000127.1:0-845 GCA_021296215.1 Flavobacteriales bacterium | reverse complement strand
ACGTGGCAAACCGGACGACCGTCACGGTTTGACCTTGCAAATACTTTTTCAAAAACGGAAGGTTATACTCTCCGGAACGCGGGTCCCGCATATGAATCCCCGCGACGTGCACGTCTCCACGTTTTAACGCACGCAGAGCGGCAAGGCTTGTCATGTTCCACCCGACAACCGACGCGTTTCCTGCTTGTTGTCGAACGTGCTCCCCGGCCAGATAAATGGCGGGATCACATCCCGCCACGAGAATTTGCTTTTCCACGTCCTTCTGGCTTTTCAAGAGCTGCACGTAAACCGAACGTTTTCGCCGGGTTGTCGCTCCCAATATCAGCGCATCCGCGGGAACCGTATAATTCAGGACGTCTCCCAGTTCCGTCACCGGTTTGGCCACCAGGCGATTCCCTACTGTCGCCAACTTGACCCTGGTGGAATTGAAGACTCCGGGATGATCGGCCGGCAGTTCCGCCTCAAGAATTTCACGATCCTCATTCAACGAGAACAGATCCTCAACCGACGTTCCCAAAGCATCCGCGAGATGCAAGGCGACTTCCGTTCCCGGAAGATACTGATCTTTTTCCATGGCATAGAGGGCCTGTCGAGTAATGCCCGCACTCTGTGCCAGTTCTCCTTGTGAGAGCCCGGCGGCAATCCGCATTTCACGTAAACGGTTCATCACTCGTTGTTGAGGTTTGGGAACAGGCATCGGGTCACACTATAGGAAATTAATAAGTGACATATGTCATGTATAATAGTATATTTTGAAAAACATGACAACCACCCGTCCATGGGAATGCGGTCTTGCTGCGATGCGCAACGAGGTCGTGAGAGATCATTGGCTTGCGTCCAGTCCG
>JAGWBA010000126.1 GCA_021296215.1 Flavobacteriales bacterium | reverse complement strand
TGCTCGGGGTCATCGACATCGAGAAAGAACGGGCGCGTTTGAACGGACAGATCAAAAAGCTGAGCGGCACGCTTGCGGGTGTACGGAAAAAGCTTGGCAACGAGAAATTCCTCTCACGGGCAAACCCCGAAGTAGTTGCAAAGGAGCGCTCCAAGCTGGCCGACATGGAGTCGCAGTTAGGGACGCTTAATGAAAATCTCGCCGCGTTGGGGTAGACGCTTGACGCTCCCTTACGTCAGGCTGCGATAGATCCATCGCTTGATCGTTTCTCCTTACTTATATATATTTTTTGTAAGGAGAAATGGTATGGTTGTAAAGATCACATCTAAGCGCCAAGTGACTTTCCCGGCGAGGGTGTTAAATGCGCTCGGCGTGGGCCCAGGCGATCAACTCGAACTGGAAGAAGGCCCTGACGGATTCATCCTGCGGCCGCGGCGGATAGATTTGTCTCGGCTCGGGGGGCTTCGCGACAAGATTCCACCCGGACATCCGCCGTTCGACCTGCAAGCCTTCCGGGAGCAACCATATGATCCGTCGCTACGGGATTGATACCTCAGTCCTCGTACGGTTGCTCACTGGAGACCCGGAAAAGGACTTCGCGTATTGCGTGAGTAAGCTTCGCGCCCTGGTCGAAGACCAGACCTCCGAGGTCTTTGTCTCAAACCAAGTCGTCGGGGAAGCGTATGTCGCCGTGCAGCACCACTATGGAGTGTCCAAGGCCGACGTCCGCACTTCCTTACTCGATGTCCTCCGCAGCGGGCTGGTTGCTCCTCTAAACGGGCGTTCGGTCATCGAAGCGCTCAATACCTCCGGTGGCCCAGGGCTGTTCGACCGCCTCATCGCCGACGACTATTCCCGCGCTGGCCTGGAAGTCCTGACCCTGGACCGTAAGATGGTTGCCTTGTCCGATGTCCGGCGTCTGTAGGCCGAGGTTTAAGGCTGCGAGGAAACATTTTCAAAGTGTGAGTGGTTAGTGAACACTATGTAGGAGGAATCAGTCTTGCCGATACTTGACATATTCTCGAAACGTCAAAAGAGACTTCGAGGAGAGGCTCCTGATGTTTACGTCTACGACGAACTCCCTAATCCTCTCAGAGTGCAGATTGTTTACATCTGGAGGGATACCTTTGGGAATGAGGCCCAATATAATGTCATGAGGCACGGTTATTACAGCTACAGATCGGTAAGAGAAGCTTATCGGTTCATAGTCAATACCTTATGTCACGAATATGGTGTTTTCACTCTACCGAGACCGAGAACAATGGAGCGTTATGGAGGTAGAAATTACATTGAAGAACTCAGAGATTTCTTCCTTCAAGAAGAAGATGTCGAAAAGGCCCTTGATGCGGTAGAGTTGTCATCTCTGACCATAGATCGCCGTACGAGAAGCTGGAATTACTTAGAACGAGAGAATGCGTCAGAGAGAGCAGACCGTGCAATAGAGGAGCTAAATGCTAGGTTCAAGGAGCATGGTGTTGGTTATCAATTTACAAACGGAGAAATTATTCGTGTCGATTCCGAATTGCTTCATTCCGAGGTTGTTCAGCCAGCTCTAAAGCTACTCAATCAAGGACACTATGCCGGAGCGCAACAGGAGTTCTTGAATGCACATGAACATTACCGACGGGGTAGTGCGAAAGAATCTCTCAGCGAATGTCTCAAAGCATTCGAGAGCGTAATGCAAGCGATTTGCGACAAGAGAGGCTGGAGTTACGTCAATAATGCGACAGCAAAATCTTTAATCCAGGTGTGTTTTGATAATGGATTGATTCCATCGTTTCCCGGAACAGGGTAACCGGATATTGCGCGTAGCTGTTAACACTCGCGTTGCACCTTGGCGGGTGGTGAGTGTATTCTTTGATCGCAACATGAAAGAAAAATTATGAAACTGCACGTCGATAAAGAAGCCGATGCGCTCTACCTGCGCCTCGACACCTCTACTATCGTCGAGTCTGAAGAAGTCTCGCCGGGTGTAGTGCTCGATTATAACGAATCGAACGACGTGGTAGGTGTGGAAATACTTCATCTCTCGAAACGCTCCCCCACTCTCAACCTCTCCAGCTTAGAATTTGAGACGGCTTAGCCGGACGTGAAGGATTGAAGATCAAGCGCTATGAACCGGGAGTACCGGACATGCCGTCTGCGTTGCGGCGTTGTGCTGACGTAGGGAGCATAGCGGCGGTCACATTAAAGGGCGACCTCTGCATACTCGATACAAGGCTGATTGGCTTCTGCTGCTCGGTGCGTTGTCCGGGT
>JAGWBA010000125.1 GCA_021296215.1 Flavobacteriales bacterium | reverse complement strand
CGCAAAACCTATATTGGCCTTATTCCTCTGTTCAGTCCTGTTAATTAAATAATGAAATTTAGAAAAGTCGAACTTAGGATAACCTTCAGGCAGCTCTTGACCTTGCACTTCGTTCCAGTTCAGCAAGGCAAAATGGGCAACGTTGATGATGCGGCCCCCCGGATGGCGATATGCTTTGGTAAAGGCATTGAGCTGCTCCAAGTAGTAATCGTTCAGCTTAAAGATCTTCTCGACCAGGCTGCCCGCTACTTCGTCCGTGCTTTCTTCCACGTGTACGTAGGCAGAAGGATACCGGTGCTCCTGAATAAGGCTCAGAGCCTTTCTTACCGACCAAGAACAAGATTTGAGTACCGTCAAAAGCAAAGATGATGACCGAAGTACTGACAGCAAAAGAAAAATCGGGCTTCTTCATAAACGTATTCCTAAGTGTCTAAATTATACTTTGATTTGGAGTCTCGGTCTCAATACTTCGTAAAATTATTGGAAAGGCATTGTTACGCGAGTATATTTGGCGCATGACGGCTCGCCTCTACGACGCGTTGAATTTCTTCTCCAAACTCACCTGGAAACGGGCCGTTAATGGGGCGGCTGTGATATCGAGTTACTATTTTTCTCGTTGGTTTGGATCCACAAAGCCCCGGGGGCTGCCTTTTAGTATCGCATTTGAACCTACCACTGCTTGTAATCTCGGTTGTCCAGAATGTCCAAGTGGACTCAAGCAGTTTACAAGACCAACGGGTAACCTGAAGGTCGATTTCTTCGACAAGGCCATTGATGAGCTCGCTCCGACCACTGCCTATATTACCTTTTACTTTCAAGGGGAACCATTCATTAATCCGCGATTTCTCGAAATGGTCCAAATGGCGACCAGCAAACGTATTTACACTACGACCTCTACCAACGCCCATTTTCTCCATCCCGGTTTGGCAAAGAAGACTGTGGAGTCGGGTCTCGACCGACTCATAATTTCCATAGACGGTACCACACAAGAAGCTTACGAGCAGTATCGTCGCGAAGGGGAGCTCAACAAGGTCCTTGAAGGTACGCGCAACATTATAGAATGGAAACATAAGCTCAAGTCGAGAACTCCGCACGTCATTTGGCAATTCCTGGTAGTGCGTCCCAATGAACATCAAATCTACGAAGTGAAGCGCATGGGCAAGGAGTTTGGCGTCGATGAAGTCCGATACAAGACCGCCCAGGTCTACGATTACGAAAACGGCAATCCCCTGATTCCGACCATCGAAAAGTACGCCCGCTACAAGCAGTGCAAAGATGGCAAATGGAAGGTGAAGAACCCCCTCGACGACCACTGCTGGAAAATGTGGCATAGCTGCGTCATCACCTGGGATGGACGAGTAATACCCTGTTGTTTCGACAAGGACGCAACGCACCAACTCGGACAACTCGGTGAACAATCGTTCGGCGAACTCTGGTACGGCGAGCGCTATGCGGCATTCCGCAAATCACTCATGAAGTCGCGCAAAGAGATCGATATCTGTGCCAACTGTTCTGAAGGCACGAAGGTTTGGGCTTGATTTTTTGGGCCTACGGCCCGATGAGTTACTTCGCGACCGATTCGCCTTTTTCGACGAAATTCTTGAAATCGACCATGAATTTGTAGCTCTGTTTCTTGAATGCCTTGGGCATCAGCCAGCCCATGACCTTCATAGTGAAACTGCTGAAGCGAAACTCAGAAACAGATCGCCAAACCATCTTGTCGGACCCTCCTTCGGTGAAATAGTTCTCTTGTAAATTATAAACACCGTTAGCTTCGAATGTCGCATGAAACTGATCGGGCAGATCATTGTGTACGATCGTTTCGATCATTTCAGTCTCGCGCCGTCCCATTTTATACTTCATTTTGGACTTGGCACCGGGCATTCCCTTGTCGCCACTTATGTGCTCCATGGAAATGAAACCGCGCTGCCAATGCTTAAAGTTTTCAGGATCTTCGAACTTGGCGACAACCTCCTCACGGGATCTGTCGATCTCAATGGATGTTTGATATTTCATAGCACTAGGTTTTATTCATCCACCCAAAATCCGACCGAGTAGGTGCTCGCACTTCGACTCGTTAAAAGTGAGTATTCCGGTAAAACTATGAAGCGGATGCGAGCCGAATCTATGCTTTTTTTGCCGATTAGGTACTCGCGGATCGCCGAGATCCGCTTAGCACCTATCTTGTCCGTTTGCGCTATTGCCCTCTCTTGGGGTCACGTCCATTTTGTGGGGAGCGTTTGAAGAATTGCTACATTTCGTTCAAAAGAAATGGAGGATTTGGTATTGGA
>JAGWBA010000124.1 GCA_021296215.1 Flavobacteriales bacterium | reverse complement strand
TTTGATACCTACAAAATACAGCCCTTTGGGCAGCGCTCCTTTTTTATGCCTCAGAAAAATTTATTTTGGACGGGTGTGATAATTTGGGTAGTGCCCGGCGCAATTCAATTATCAATTCAGAAGTTTTTTGGCCACTTTTGGGTCATCAATCCTAACCCCAAACCCTCATGGAATCCAATGTTTTGACCGCCGTTTTCCTGCCCTTGGCCCTGGGCGTCATCATGCTCGGCATGGGCATGACCCTCACCCTCAACGACTTCAAACGCGTGGTCGTGTATCCGAAAGCGGTGGCGCTTGGACTCGTGAACCAGCTACTTTTATTGCCGATCATCGCCTACGGCGCGATTTGGATCTTCGGTCTCCAGGCCGAGCTCGCGGTGGGACTCATGATCCTAGCCGCTTGTCCGGGAGGCGCTACGTCGAATTTGATCTCTCACCTCGCCAAGGGCGATGTAGCGTTGTCTATTACCCTTACAGCGATCTCATCACTCGTTACCGTGATTTCCATTCCGCTTATCACGAACTGGGCCATTGTCCACTTTATGCCCAATGGGGCCGAAATGCAGCTCGATGTCACCAAAACGGTGATCAGCGTTATTGTCATTACCGTGGTACCGGTGTCGATCGGAATGATTCTGCACCGATATAAACCCGGTTTTTGCGGACGCATGGAAAAGCCAGTGAAGATCATGTCGGCCGTTTTCCTGTTCCTCATTATCGTAGCTGCGATCCTGAAGGAAAAAGAGAACATCATCGATTTCTTCGCACAGGCGGGTCCAGCCGCGCTAGCCCTCAACGTCGCCATGTTGAGTCTTGGATTCTTCTCGGCGAAGCTCTTTAGCTTGAACTCTAAACAAAGCCGTACCATTTCCATTGAAACCGGAATCCAAAACGGAACCCTCGGTATCACCATCGCCGCCACTCTCATTGGAAACTCGCAGATGACCATTCCTTCGGCAATCTACAGCCTTATTATGTTTGGCACTGTTCTAGTTCTCGTGTTCGTTCAGAAGAAGACGAGTGATGAGTAACTAAGCGAGGAAAATGGTATATTCCATAGTCAAACCCAACTTAGCTATAATGAAGTCATTTCGATTAGTCTATTCTATGAGCCGGTTTTTAGCTTGTTTTGCTGTTTTGACCACTTCGGCGTTATATGCACAAGATTATGCATTCGTTTTGGATCAAGCGGAGGATATTCCCCTACTTTCCAGCCAATTCGCGGCAGAGTATCAGCGCGATTTAAACGAGAATATTGGAACCTCTTTCTTATATACCGTTCAATCCGGCATGAAATGCCTTAATCGCAATGAATTCTCTATAATTCTTGTTGGCGGCGCCGACTATTTAGGGTCTGACGATATTTCACGGCCTACAGAATTGGGCGTCAATTCTATTGGGAATTACTCCTTTACTACTGGAATTCCAACGGTTTTCAATGATGTTGAAGGCTCGGAACTGATCTATCAGTTCATCGACCCCGATACCGGTGGTGACCTTGTTGACCCGGGAACGGGCGATAAAGTTCGTTTGTCTGTGGGCCTTCCCGCCGGACTTGGGGTGGATAGAGGGGCGACTCCCGCGGGTACTATTGGAATTGGTTACGGAGTTGGTGCGAACACCTCTATCTACGTGAACTTCACGCCAATGCTATTCAGTTCTTTAGGAGACCAGTTCGATGGCCTTAGCATTGAAAGTGACTATGCCTTTGGGGCTCACTTGAAACACGATTTTGGATCGTGGATCGATTTTTTCTCCTCGAGAAACATCCACGCCAGTATTTCAGTGGGCTATAATGCGTACTCCATGTCGGGAACTTCATCGGCCATAGTCCCTACCGTAGTTGAATTGTCCAACGACTACGAGCTTCAAGCCTCCGGCGCAGATCTAGAATTCAGCACATCGATCTCTACCATCGGTTCGCGGCTCGAACTCTCTCGCTCATATGGATTCATCGAGCTTGCCATCTTTGGCGATTATGTCCAGAACAATTACGAAACCACATCGGATGGAGATATGCAGGTCAGTATTGTAAATACAAGCTCCGGTGTAACAGATGAAGAGCGAACGCTTTCAAATTTCTCCGACTACGATGGCAGTTCATCTAGCATGGGAGGTGGTGCCACATTGACTCTCGGGCAAGGTTGGTTTCGCGGAGTAATCAGTTATCGACACTCAGCAGTCGCTAACGTTTCTTTTGGACTCCTTTTCCACCTGAATTCAAACAGTGGATCCGAAGGATAAAAACTCTTTAATTAAAGTGGTCCTGAGGCTACAGTCTTTAATCACCCCATCCACCCCTCAACCTCATCGAGCTTATTCTTTTTACATAAAAGGCGAATTGATAAATGGTAACCTGCTGTGATAAATCCCTTTAGTTCAACTTAAAATTACTAGAGATGCACACGTATATAGGAAGAAAATTATCAAAGAACGTAGAACAAAATGTGCAATCGCTAGAGCTATACGTAATACTCCCCAGATTTCGGACCATCGGTTAAGTTAATATTTTTAACCCTTAAAATCCGAAAACGATGAGAAG
>JAGWBA010000123.1 GCA_021296215.1 Flavobacteriales bacterium | reverse complement strand
CTTCACTATTTTTTTGATTTTGTAATCGCTGAGTTTGCTATATTTTACAGGCATTACAGAACAAATCTATCCAATTGTTATGGTCTTATGCCTTAAGAATTAAAATTATGCTTTTAAACTGTCTCGTTTTTGGGGAAGTTTACCGACTAAGTAAAGAACTGTTCGCAAGCTATCGCACTAATTGAGATTTCTATTTATCCCGACACTATTCTCGTTGATTTCAATAATCAGCCCGATTCAAGTTTTCGAAAGGATATTTTCAGTGTGATTTCCTTAACAAAGAACAATTGGAAAATGATGTTCCTACTAGTCTTCATATAAGAATTTCATTTGGGTTCTCCTACGACTTTGGCCAAGCTTCTCCGGACATAAACCCTGATTCCGTAGCTATGAATTTCACTAGCTACTTCATGGCACTAGGAACTAATGAGTACATTGAGAACCCTTATTATGGATGTCAATTCGAATCTAACGAGGTAATATTTGAAAGCTATCTCGAGCAAGTTTCGAAGGGTGACTCAATCTCTGCTCAGATTTTTAAAGATGAAATGCAGCAGCGAGACCCCTTAGGTAAGTTTTCCTATTCGATAGATAACAATTGCAAACAGCACGCAAAGCCCAGCGCTCTTGCTCTCCTACTCAGAAGCCCTGATCAAAACTAATGAGCTTTCATATCTTGTTGACTTATCCGCAAGACGCCTGCCCTTGCACACAAACCACAGTCGTCCATAAATAGACGATCCGTAATGAGGTTTTGTCCTATTGTCCATCTACAAATTTCTTTAAACTTTGAACTCTAAACTTTTAGCTCCTAAAAATTAAGAATTAAAAATTCCGAATTAAGAATTAAAATTCCGATATTTGCACGCTCAAAATTTTAGTAACGGGGGACGGGTTCCCCAAAATCTAACCATATGTCTGCAAGAATTCGTTTACAACGCCACGGTCGCAAGGGCGCTCCGATCTTTCACATCGTAGTAGCTGACCAGCGCTCTAAGCGTGACGGTCGCTTTATCGAGAAATTAGGAGTGTATAACCCAAGCACTAACCCTGCTACCATCGACCTCAATGATGAGTCGGCCTTGAGTTGGGTAATGAAGGGTGCACAGCCAACCGATACAGCGCGTGCGATTCTTTCTTACAAAGGTATTCTGCTTCGCAAGCACTTGTTGGAAGGCGTTAAGAAAGGCGCTTTGACCGAAGAGCAAGCTGAAGAGCGTTTTGAAGCGTGGAAAGCCGAGAAAGAAGGAAAGATCACGGCTAAAGCGGATGCACAGCGAAAGGCTAAGCAAGACGCTATAAAAGCGCAACGCGACGCTGAAGCTGCAAAACGCAAAGAAGAAGCAGAAGCAGAAGCTAAGGCTGCGGCCGAAGCTAAAGCCGCTGCTGAGGAGGCCGCTACTGAAGAGGCTCCAGCCGAGGAAGCTGCTGCTGAAGAAGCTCCTGCTGCTGAAGAAAAGACTGAAGAGCCAGCTGCTGAAGCTGATGCTGACGCCGACGCAGAGAAGAAAGATGCGTAAGGATGACTGTTTCTACTTCGGTAGGATCATCAAAAAAAACGGGTTCAAAGGCGACCTGAAGCTTCGGTTCGACGTCGACTACCCGGAAGAGTATTCAGAATTGGAATCAGTACTGGTCGAAACCAAGACCGGACTCGTTCCTTTCTTTTTTGATACCTACATACTCGAAGACAAAGGATTCGTTCGCGCTCATCTCGAAGGCGTGGACACCGAAGAAGCCGCCGATCGCGTGGTCGGGTCTGAGCTATATCTACCACTCAACATTTTGCCGGATCTCGAAGGAACCGATTTCTACTATCACGAGGTGGTCGGATTCGAAGTTCTGGACGAAGTTTTTGGTTCGGTCGGAACCATTACCCAGGTGCGCGAAGGCAACGCCCAAGACCTCCTGGTGATTGATCGAAAAGGAAAAGAGGTACTGATACCCGTGATCGACGAGTGGATCATTGCCCTGAATCGAGAAGCAAAGCAAATGACCGTCCGAACTCCCGAAGGACTGATCGACCTGTACATCAGCGGTCCGGGTAAGGATGAAGAGCCCGATCGAGACTGATGTCGGGGGTTTTCAGGTTCAAGAAATTCAATATTGAACATGTCGCCTCTGCCATGAAAGTGGTGACCGATGCCATATTGCTGGGTTCATGGACCAAGCTGCCATTTACCGACGCCAGAATTGTCGAAGATGTCGGATCTGGTACGGGCATCATAGTGCTAATGATGGCTCAACGCGAACCTCTCGTCGAGGTCGTAGGATACGAGATCGATCAAGCATCGGCCCGCGAGGGCCAAAAAAACATGACCCAAAGTCTCTGGGGCGATCGCTGTCGCTGTATTTGTGGCGATTGAAAAAGCGATCGCGGTAATGAGTCCGTTGATCTGATCGTTAGTAATCCGCCATATTTTATGGCAAATGACCGAATGGCTCAGGGCGAACGAAAGCAAGCGCGACAGGAAGTTAGTCTGAGCTTGGCAGATTTGATCTCACTGGCGTATGCCCGAACATCGGCCCGAGGTAGTTTGGCGATCGTGATACCCAGTGAACGCCTTCAAGAAGTCCTGAATCTAGCTAGCCAGACCGGATGGTTCCTGTGGCGACGAACAGAGGTCAGCGGAAAGCCGAGCGCACTGCCAATTCGCATGCTGATCCAGTGGTCTAAGGAAGAAAGAACTTCGGAATGGAACTCCTTTTCCGTGTATGGCGATAATGGGCGTTGGAGCCCGGAATACGCAGAGCTGACGCGGGAGTTCTACTTATAGTTGAATAGAGCGGAGAGCTGAATTCTTAAGGCTTAAGACCAGAACAATTGGATAGATTTGTTCTGTAATGCCTGTAAAATATAGCAAACTCAGCGATTACAAA
>JAGWBA010000122.1 GCA_021296215.1 Flavobacteriales bacterium | reverse complement strand
GATTTTGTAATCGCTGAGTTGGCTATATTTTACAGGCATTACAGAACAAATCTATCCAATTGTTCCGGTCTTAAGCCTTTACTATTTACCAGAGAAGACTTCACTTTTACTCAGTTTACAGTTCCAAATGTAAGCCCTCAATATTCATTGTCAAATCTTGATACCCTTTCAACGGTTTCCTGGACGAGAATAACGAAAAAAGTAATTTTGCAGGATACAAGTAAATATTTAACTCTTGCTTGGTTTAATATCCCTCAGAGTTATCCTGATAGAACGCTGTTTAGTGCGGGGTACTACATCGACAACGTCGTCCTTTATCCATGTGATGCACCGGTGTTTAGTGCTGATGCCGGTGAAGATATTACTATTTGCAAGGGCGATTCCGTGGAGTTATCTACGCCTTATCGTAACAATGAGTATATGTACTGGTGGGTGAACGCCTATGGTTATACTATCAGTACCGAACGCACCCTTTGGGTAGATGATTCACCAGGTACATACTACCTCGCGCAACTGGACTTTAAGTTCGATGTCACCTGGGATACGGTAAGCGTATTCAACAAATCGTGTTTGGAACTGGAACTGCCCAATGTTTTTACGCCCAATGACGACGGACAAAACGATCTATGGAAACCCAAAGGGAAAGACATTGGGCAAATCGATTTGCAGATCTACTCACGCTGGGGTCAACTTATCTGGAGTTACTCTGGCAGGTACGAAGACCTAAATGGTTGGAATGGCGGTGACGCATCCGAGGGAACCTACTACGTCGTGGCCAAAGATATAGGTATTGACGGGAAAACGGTTGAAGAAAAAGGTACGCTTACTTTGTTGAGGTAAGGCGGGAAAGCGAATTCTTAATTTTGAATGATTAGTCCTTAATTAGCTTAGAACCATTGACCTAGCGCCGATAGTACTTATCTACCAAGTAGATCATACTGCAAAACGCGGCACAACCGAGTTCCAACTCCCGCTTATCGACATTCTCGAACACGTCGTTATCGCTGTGGTGGTACTTGAAGTACTCTTGAGAATTCGGGCACAGGCCTAGCTGAAGCATTTCGGGATAATAGTCGCGCAGTGGCCCAATGTCCACTCCTCCATATCCGGGGTCCAATACATAAATGCCGAAGTCGTAAAACAGCTCACTGAACTGTCGAACGAACTTCACTTGTTTCTTATCGCCAACGATGCCAAAGCCGTAGGGTAATCCTCCACCGGCGTCGGACTCGAGAGCCGCTACATGGACTTCACCGAGTTCCTCGCTCACCCATTTGGCGTATGTTTTTCCGCCCATGTTTCCGTTTTCCTCGTTCATGAAGAGTACTACTCGCAACGTGTGCTCCGGCTCGTAACCCAGTTCATTTAATATTCGGAGCGACTCAATAGAATGTGCGATTCCAGCACCGTCGTCGTGGGCACCTTCGCCCATATCCCACGAGTCGAGGTGTCCACCAAAGGTGATGACCTCATTCTTCTTTTTTCCGTGCATTTCACCGATGACGTTGAACGACGGAACATTCCCATAAAAACGGCAATCCATTTCGAGTTTTACGGACAGGTCTTGCTGCGCAATGGTGCTCTTAACCCATTCAGCATCTTGGGTTGAAATGGCCGCGGCCGGAATACGCTCGATGCTGTCGTTGTAATACATGAATCCAGTATGCGGGTATGGATCTTCGTGGCTCGCGAGTGAGCGAATCAAAATAGCTTTGGCTCCGAGTTTTGATGCCTCGATAGCACCGTATCCGCGCATAGACCAGCAGCCCCCATAGCCTTGGAAGGTATTGAGCAAACTCTGATCAAATCCTTGATTCACGAATACTACCTTTCCTTCGACCTCTGACCGATCCATCGCTTTTAAAGCGTCCATGTCTTCGGCGTAGATCAGATCCCCGGTGAGTAATCCGCCCGTGGCGATACTCCCACCCAGTGCCGTAAGTCGCATGGGGTGAAGTTGACCTTCTTCATCGATGACCCAGCAAGCTTCTTTAGTGCCGCGCTCCCAGTGAGGAACCTCAATGGGCTGAAGATATACGCTGTCGAAGCCGTAGGTATTGAGCAATCGCTCACCCCAATACACGGCCATTTCGGCCTCCGCCGAACCGGTCAATCGAGCCCCGACATCCTTGCACAACGAGCGCAGGTTTTCGTAGGCGTGTCCGCGGACCAGAGCCTCGTCATAGATGCGACGGACGAAAAGCGAGTCGTCGGTTGATTGAGCCCGAGCGGTGAAAATCGTGCCGCAGGCACCTAAAACAAATAGGATGAGGGTCTTGAGGGTAGTTTTCATAGGGTGCTAATTAACGAAAAAAGCCGCTATCGGGCAGGACAGCGGCTTTTGAGTGTGATCTGGTATTGATTAGCAGTATTCTTCGAATGCGCCGGTCAAATTCTCGGCGATCATTTCGGCTGGGCGACCTTCGATGTGATGGCGTTCCACCATGTGAACCAGTTTGCCATCTTTGAAAAGGGCGATACTCGGTGAGCTTGGCGGGTACGGAGCCATCAGGGCGCGAGCGTGACTCACGGCCTCTACATCGTTTCCGGCAAACGCCGTAACCAAACGATCGGGGCGCTTGGTGTGCTGAGCGGCCATTTTTGCGGCCGGACGAGCATTTGCGGCGGCACATCCGCAAACCGAGTTGATCACGACCAACGTGGTGCCTTCTTGCTTGATGGCAGCATCGACTTCTTCAACACTTTTTACTTCGGTGAATCCACTTCCGGAAAGATCTTGCCGCATGGAGGCAATGAGTTCTTCTGGGTACATATGTTCTTTGTTTTTTATCTATTTGGAATGAGTTTACAAATATAGTGGGAATTTGTTCCTTGTCGGCAGGGGCTTTAGCAAAACTAGTCAACCCTTTTGCTGATCGGTATGGTTTAATAGTTAATAGCACACCCGTCCAAAATAAATTTTTCTGAGGCATAAAAAAGGAGCGCTGCCCAAAGGGCTGTATTTTGTAGGTATCA
>JAGWBA010000121.1 GCA_021296215.1 Flavobacteriales bacterium | reverse complement strand
AACGGAAGTCTCGAGCCCGCACAAAAACAACGCGTGGTGATGATAGAAGCGGCCGCGGATTGGTGCTCTGCTTGCCCTGCCGGAACCTTGGTATACGAGTCCACGCTCTTGCAAGTTGAGGATCAAGCGGTGCCTGTTGTGGTTCATAAGAACGATGATCTCATGACTCCCATGAATCAGTTCTTGCTCAATGAGCTTTTTGGAAACTCCGGAATACCCAACTACTTCTACAACGATGGTCAAGTCTCCGATGTAAATGCGGATGCGCTGGCCATTGCCACTCGTTCACCCATTGCCGGTGTTGGACATGAATGGTCGAAAACGGGAAACACCGTTAAAGGAAAGGCCAAAGTGAAGTTCTTTGAATCGGCCAGTGGGACCTACTATCTGGGTACCTTTGTACAACAAGGACCAGTCATCGCAGAGGGTAATTTGAAGCAAGTCGATGCGCTGGGATATTTGACCACAGTAGACGATGTCAGTGTTTGGGCTGAAGATCGAAACGGGAATGATGCCAATGGAAATTCTGTACTCATGTTCGAGGCCATGGAGCCCTATGAGCATCGCTATACCTTGGTGGCCGGTTCATCTGAGGAGCAGACCTTTGGGGATGTTCTATCGGGCACGAGCTTTTCTTCCGGAGATTCCTTTACGATCGATTTCAGTTACACCATCCCGGAAGGGACGATACTCAATGAATTGAAAGTGGTGTCCATCCTGTTCAAAGAGGATAGCAGCGGAAACTTGACCATAGAGAACGGCTATCGTTCTTAATGGATTTTGGCTCGGTTTTGGTTACGTTTACGGTATGAAACGTTTCATCATTCTGTGTTTAGCCGTAGGTACTATGGCGGCATGTAACGGCTCAAAGGAAGCAAAGGAAACCAAAGTCGAGGCCACTACTCCGGTGACTCCGGACAAACCTGACGCGCCAAAGACCGAAGCGGTAGCTCCCGCTACGACCAACATGAAGGACGCGCCGATGAGTGCTGCAAAGGCTCCTGCCTGGGTGTTTACCATGGAGCGTACTCCCTGTTTTGGTAAGTGTCCGTGGGACTCGTTCTCGGTACGAGCCGATGGTACCATTCTTTACGAAGGAAAGCGAGACGTCGAACGCATTGGTGTTTTTACGGGTGTCGTGGACGTGGAACGCGCAGCAGCAGTAAGAACCGAGCTCGATGAATTGGGTTATTTCAACTGGGAGGCCGAATACGACAACGACATTTCCGATTTACCTTCTTTGAAGCTACGCTATATGGCCAAGGACGGGTTTACGAAAGAAGTTTCTATTCGAGGAGAAGCACCAACAGGTACGGAACATTTACGCAACGTAATGCTCGGTCTGTACGAATCGGTGAGCAATTGGGAAAAAGTCGAAGCTCCGGAGGTACCGCATAATGAGTAGTTTTTAGGGTTGTGCTCTAAGTGTGCAGTGGGCCATGAGCCAAAAACTCCATTAAGAATTACGAATTCAAGAATAGGAACTCTCTAAAGGTCGTTTAGCGCAAAGGTCTCCCTCATCCTTGGACCCTTCTCGGACATTTGCAGAGTGCAGCAGTCATTATAGAAGTCATGCTCCAAGAACAACACATATTCGTTTCCCGCAATTTCTGGGAAGAAACTCTTACGTTCTTCAAGTGTTTTCAAGGGCTGTGTGTCGTAACCCATGACGTAGGGTAGAGGTATATGACCGGTTGAGGGTAGTAGGTCTGCCATAAAGACGAGTTTGGTGCCCTTGTGGGCGATGATCGGGATCATTTGACTATCGGTGTGGCCGTCGAAGAATAAAACGTCCATTCCGGGGAAAACTCCAATTGATCTATCATTGGTACCGCGTTCGATGAACTTGAGCTGCCCGCTCTCCTGAATTGGAATGATGTTCTCGGTCAAAAAACTGGCCTTTTCACGATCATTGGGTTCGGTTGCCCATTTCCAATGGCGCTCGTTGCTCCAAAAGGTAGCGTTCTTGAATGCTGGCTCATAATGATCCTTGCCTGAAGCGGCACGTTGTATGGCTCCCCCCACATGGTCGAAGTGCAAATGAGTCAGGAAAACATCGGTAATGTCATCGCGGGAGAATCCGGCGGCTTTAAGACTGCCATCGAGTGAGTGATCTCCAAACAAGTAGTAATGACTGAAAAACTTCTCGCTCTGTTTGTCTCCGATGCCTGTGTCAACGAGCATTAAACGATCTCCGTCCTCGATCAGTAATAGGCGCATACTCCAGGGGCACATGTTGTGCTCGTCGGCCGGATTCGTACGTGACCAAAGGCTTTTGGGTACTACGCCAAACATGGCTCCTCCATCGAGCTTAAAGTTTCCGGAGTGAATAGTATGTAAATTCATGGGGTAATTATCTAAAGAGGTTCACGGTTCCCGAGCTATAAACGGACCCGTTCAATTCCAAGATATAAAAATACGTTCCCTCAGGAACTTCTTGTCCGGTATTGTCAACTTTTCCATTCCATGTCAATTCACCCTGTGGAGCTATAGACTTTTGTAAAACCACATTTCTCCAGCGATTCACGATCTTTAAGCGAACCTCTCCGAGGCATTCATTTTCTACAATCAGTTCATCGAACATGCCGTCACCGTTTGGCGAAAAGGCATTCGGCATCATCAATGGGTCTTTGATTCCAGTTCCAAAGAGGGTTTCGCAAATCGTGTCTTTAGGGCAGGGGTAGTTGCCATTTGCATCTGCTCCTTCGTTGAATACGTAGCATATGTCTATTGGAACACCTTCTTCAACAAAAGGAAATTGTAGGACGTTTGGCGAAATCAATTCTCCACCGCTCAAGGAATAGTATTCTAGAAGATCGGCTCCCAACAAATCTATTGTAAGGTGAGTGTAACAACCTTCGTCGTCTAATTGTACTAACGGATCAGGGTCTATTTGAGGCACTGAATAATCAATGAATTCAGTCAAAGTGTCGATACAATTGGGAGCCGTATGAACCATTTCAAGGACAAAGCTCGTATCGCCATCGATCTGCGGTTCATAATTACCTCCGGTCGATTGAATTTGACCTTTTATGAACCAGCTTACCAAATTTGAGTCAACACCGGTTGGAGGAGAAAAAACTAGGCTGCAGGGACTGGTTTCAGTTTGAATGTGGAGACTATTTGAGGATGAAAATACCGCTATCGAGTCCCCGCCACATATACTCCCGAATACGAGGCTTACACTAAAAAAGGTGTATTGATTGGTATCGAGAAGCAGGGGGGTGTCATTGGATGCCTCAGTAACGATGGTATCTCCGTCCGGACACCACTGCTGCTCTATGATCCAATATTGAAACGGGTCACGTCCATTTTGTGGGGAGCGTTTGAAGAATTGCTACATTTCGTTCAAAAGAAATGGAGGATTTGGTATTGGA
>JAGWBA010000120.1 GCA_021296215.1 Flavobacteriales bacterium | reverse complement strand
GTCTAATGTCCGCAGGGATTTATGTGACTATTTTGAAGATAGATTTTTAACCAATGACACACTTTAGTGAACACTCCCTGAATTCGCGCCTTGCGCGAGTTTATTCCTTCCGGAGTCAATGGCCGTTTAGTCACTCGAAGAACGAATGTACTTCGACCTGGCCGAAATTGACTCGCAAAGCGAATGATTGTCCCCTGCTGGCGGGGGTTGGGAGTAGAACCTTTTCTCATGACCGAAATCGCGGACCTTCTGCTCCCTGTACCAACAATAGAAGCTAACGCAAAAAGCCTAGGGCTTATGGCCTACTGGCTAACTAACCACTCAACACCAAGACTTAAGGACTAAAAGATAAGTCCGCACCACTTCTCAAACAAGCTTTTCTGCTCATCCGTGGCATCTTGGATCTTTCTGATCCGTTGTTTCGGAAAAAACCGTCGCTCATCGGCCTTCATTTTCAAGGCCTTGGTTTTCATGGCGTTGCGAACGGTTAGTTCAATCTCTTCGTCAATGAATTTCTCAAGAACATCGGATAAAGTATCCTTCAGGATTTCTCCATTGACTTTGATGATCTCTGCATCGGGCTCGAGTCCGGCCTTATGCGCAATGGATCCGGGCCAAATCTCGGTCGGAACGATCACTTCACCTTTTTTGAAGGCGCGAATACCGAATCGATTCATGGCCAAGGTCTCGTGCTCTACCTCTACTCTTTTGAGTCCGACCGCGTTCAACAACGGATCCAGCGAGTCCCAGTAGTACCCTAACCCGTACACGTGACGTGCGAAGATGGTATCGACCAGCCCCCCGCCCTCGAGGCGACAGAGCTCGCGGTAATCATCGGTTGTATAGCCTTTTCCATGAAGGGCGAATTCGTGATAGAGTCTGCGCATCACGTGCTCGAGTCCGCGCTGGCCCTCCGTATTCTTACGAATAATGAGGTCAAGCATGAGCGAGATCAAGGCACCTTCGGAGTAAATACTCACTTTTCGATTGGGAACTCCGAGCGCGTAACCATCGAGCCATAGGTCGAAACTGCTTTCGGCTACCGAGGTATAGAGGTTGCCTGAGGTATCGCTGTGACGCTGCAAGTTTTGCTCTTGCGTATTCTTGAACTGATTCCAATTGAATACACCACTCTGAGCGAGCCAAAGATCGCCTTTATAGGTAGTCACTCCCTCTGCTACGTAACCTGTTTCGAAATACTGTTCCTGAGTGAGATCGTAAGGAAGCATTTCGGCCGGACGAATACTCTTTATGTTCCAGGTATGATAGAGCTCGTGCGATGATACCCCGAGAAAGTTTTCCCAGAGGTCTTCGTCACTTTCCATTTCCTTTTCCGGACCCAGTACGATAACGGTGGAATTCAAGTGTTCAACGCCGTGATATTTCTTCGTCGGAAGGATCTCATACAGAAAGTGATACTCCTCGACCGTCATGGCGCCAAAGGCTTCGATCTGGTTGCGGGTAAACGCCTTGAACGCCGGCATGATCTTATCCCACGGAATGTCTTTCCAGCCCATGAACCAGAGGTTGAACTTGGTTCCGGCTACTTCGTAATCGCGGTGCTTTAAGGCGTTCGAAACGATAAAGGGGCAATCGGCCAGAGTGTCGAAATTTGGAGCACTCCACGAATGCGGCCCCGTAGGTGACCATCCGCCCGCGAGGGCGAAATCCTGTGGAATCTCAAGGGCGATCTCGTGTTCTTCGTGCTCGCGCCCTTCAACGTACATGCAGCACGTACAAGGATTAATGTACCATTGGTCGTTGTCGATGAACGTTCCGCCCGCGTCGAGCTGGTTGGCGTAATACTGATAATGGATCGAAATATATATTTCGGCCTGCGGCCGGATGTGCCATCGGTCCTTACCGATCTTCTTTATAGGGAGCGGTTGCCCATCGGCCCGCAGGGCCCGAACACTTCGAACGTTCTTGGCAAAATTTTGCAACTCGTACCGACCTGGTCGCCATGCCGGAAGTTGCAGAAAAAGGTCACCATCGCCCGGATCATCGATCTCGAGTTCGATGTGCAGGTAGTGGTCGGTGACATTAGGGCATCGGAAGGTATAGTGCATGGCTTCAAATTTCCTAAATTCGCAGCAGCATTGAAAACATAAAAATATACATCCATGGATTTTGATTTGATCGTATTGGGCAGCGGGCCGGGAGGCTATGTCGCCGCCATTCGCGCATCGCAACTGGGCCTTAAAACGGCTGTCATCGAGAAAGAGAATTTGGGCGGAGTTTGCCTGAACTGGGGATGTATTCCGACCAAGGCCCTCATCAAGAGCGCCAATGTTTTCGATTATTTGAAGCACGCCGAAGACTACGGCCTCAAGGTCGACGGATACGATAAAGATTTTAGCGCCGTGATCGGTCGCAGCCGCGACGTGGCCAACGGCATGAGCAAAGGTGTAGAGTTCTTGATGAAGAAGAACAAGATCGAGGTCATCAACGGAACCGGTGTCGTAAAGCCGAGCAAGAAGATCGAGGTGACCGATGCCGACGGCAATGCGAAGACCGTTTCGGCCAAGAACATCATCATAGCTACGGGAGCGCGTTCGCGTCAGCTTCCGAGTCTGCCACAAGATGGTAAAAAGATCATTGGCTATCGCGAGGCCATGACCCGAGAAAAGCAGCCCGAGAAAATGGTGGTCGTTGGATCGGGAGCCATCGGTGTGGAATTCGCTTACGTATATGCGTCGATGGGTACGGAAGTGACCATCGTGGAGTATATGGACAACATCGTACCCGTGGAGGACGAGGAAGTATCGAAGCAATTGGCCCGTTCGTTCAAGAAGGCCGGTATCAACATCATGACCAGCG
This sequence comes from Flavobacteriales bacterium, assembly GCA_021296215.1. NCBI lineage: Bacteria > Pseudomonadati > Bacteroidota > Flavobacteriia > Flavobacteriales > Flavobacteriales bacterium. The sequence continues at coordinate 809 of JAGWBA010000120.1, read as the reverse complement.
CCGAAGTAACTTCTGTGGATACATCGGGCAAGGCTTGCAAGGTCAACGTGAAGAACAAGAAGGGCGAAGAGGTGTTGGATGCCGACGTGGTCTTGAGTGCCGTAGGTGTGCAAGCTAACATAGAGAATATCGGACTCGAAGAGGTAGGCATAGCGACCGATAAAGGCAAGATCATGGTGAACGACTACTACGAAACCAATATTCCGGGCTATTTCGCGATCGGCGACTGTGTCCCGGGGCAAGCTTTGGCGCACGTGGCGTCGGCGGAAGGGATTATCTGCGTGGAGAAGATCGCCGGTGAAAATCCGCAGCCGCTCGACTACAACAACATTCCCGGATGTACCTACTGCTCACCCGAGGTGGCCAGCGTAGGCTACACCGAAAAGGCGGCCAAGGAAGCCGGATACGAGATCAAGGTCGGCAAGTTTCCGTTCAGCGCCAGCGGTAAGGCGAAAGCTGCCGGGCACGCGGACGGATTCGTAAAGGTGATCTTCGACGCCAAGTACGGCGAATGGTTGGGCTGTCATATGATCGGCGCCAACGTTACGGAAATGATCGCCGAGGCGGTGGCAGCGCGCAAGCTGGAGACCACGGGCCACGAACTCATCAAGACCGTGCACCCGCACCCCACTATGAGTGAGGCGGTAATGGAAGCGGCTGCCGCAGCTTACGGAGAGGTGATTCACCTCTAAGCGGTCAAAAAGATAATGATGGCCTAAGGCCAAATTTGCAAGAAGCCGTCTCGATTTTAACTTGAGACGGCTTTTTCATTTATGAGTTGAGAAGTGGTTGATTTTACTAATTTCTGT
>JAGWBA010000119.1 GCA_021296215.1 Flavobacteriales bacterium | reverse complement strand
TCCTCCGGAGCAGAGAGCTGAATCCTACTCTCGGCTAAATCGGGCACGAATATCTCGGTACAGGAAAGGGCAATCAGAAAGATGAAAGCAAAAGCTGCAGGACTAAATTTTCTCATAACTTCTTCGGTTTGGGCAGGTGCACAACAAGGATCATTCCGGGTTGCTTTTCTTTTCGGCTTTTGTCCGGAGCCTTTATTCGGAGCTCTTGAATATGAATTGCTTTCCAGGATTGTTCGAAGGCTTTTTCCTGCCGGAGCAGATCATGCAACCTTCCCGAAAAACGCAGCTCGTAAAAGCTACCGTGTGCTGACGTACCGGTTTCCGTGAGCTCTTCAAACCGCACTTTTTTGCTGGTCATTGCCTTTTCTACTGTTTGGAGCAGATCAGAATTTATCTCTTCGTTTTGTTCGGCCCTTAGAGAAAAATACCCCTCCGAGGTCATTTGGTTACCCTGGTCGGTTGGCTCAATGAATGCGCTTACAGCGTGCAGGTTTTTTGCCTTCTTAAGCCGCTTGGGGAGCTCAGAGAAAAATACGAACCCCAACACTACAATATAAAATGCCCATAAATAGGTACTTAGTTTCATTTTATCGAAACTTTAAAAAGGATCTGTCCTTTTTGATTCTTTGTAAGCTCTTCAGCACGAATGATGGATTCCGGGAAACGTGTTGTCAAACCACTTATGAAGCGGTCGATATTTGAGCTTCCATCGGCTCTTCCAAGAACGAATACACCTTTCTCGTGCTCTTTTTTATGCTCCGCGTCCAAGGATTCAATTACCAGTGGATTGACCGTAAGCTCGAGAATATAAATCGTTTGGTTTGCAGCAGAATAAATGCGGTCTGTGATGATTGCCAAGTCCTGATCGGGGGTATTTACCGCCTTGAAATACGCCTTTTCATCAGTTGAACGTCTCTTCTCTTCTTGCCGCCTTTGTTCGGCCAGCATTAAATCGCCATTTTCTATCTCCAGAACACGAAGCTGTTCCTCCTGCTTTTGGGCCCAGAAAAAATTAAGCAGTGCAAGAAAAAATACGCCTCCCAAAAGAACGTACCGGTTTTTTCTTTCCCATTGCCTTAGTCCAAGAGAAAACCGATTAAAGCGATTTTCAGATAACTTATGTGCCAATGTGTAACCGCCCAAGAAAAGAAGAGGTTGGAATTCATCTTTAGCTGTACTACTCTCCATGGATTCCTCACCCCTCGAAACGTCAGTGTTTTCATGAGTAAGAGCTCCTTCCTTTAAGTCGAAGGATACGTCTCCGAACGATAAGGGTAAATAGGGGGCTAACACTTCCGGGCTTTGGTCGAGCACATCAAAGGCATTTAGCTTTTCGCACTGCATACCTTGAATATCAAAAGGGAGATCGTTTTCTTCTTGAAGGTCACTTGTAACGTAGTAGTTGTTGTAGTGCTCCAATTTTTTGAATGAGGCTAGCGCCCCGCCAGCAATACCTGTCAGTTTAGGTGGACTACCCGAAAACAGCTTTTGACTTTCGTCGGCGCTTAGCAAGAGTGCGCAACCTGTGCGATCCTTCCAAAAGGACCATTTTTCATCATCTAATGGGTCGAACTCATTCAAAAGCTCTATTTGTCCTTTATCGAGAACAAAAACACCGGCGGCAAATAGGTCGCACTTATGCTTTTGAGCTTTTATTAAAACTACCATGAACCGTACGGAAAGTCCTGCTCTCATGGTCTTAATTAATTTAAGGTCGGCTTGATGAAAATATTGAGCTTTGCCTCTGATTTTTGATTCTTCTTTGAACTAAAAAACCACTCTAGGATTGGAATACGGCTTAGTACGGGAACTCCGCTGCTCGATTCTTCTTTTGAGACCTCTTCGAGCCCACCCAAAAGAACCATTTCGCCATTCATCACGCGGATCATCGAAGTAAAGTTGCGGGAAACTTCACCCGGAGGCGCATCAGGAGCAATGCGTGCGGTAAAGTTGGACTGCGTCACATTAATGTTCAGCGTAACCTCATTGCGCCCAGCGATATAGGGAGTAATGGTAACTTCTAGATTCGCTTGAACAGAGTTATACTGTCGGGTGATGACGGTTTGAGGGTTTTGGGAACCGATAATATTTTGGTTTTCGACCACGTAATACTCCTTATCGCCAATCTTTAGGCTGGCCTCATGGCCATTGAGGGTAGATAGTTTAGGGGTAGAGCGAACATTGAGGACTCCTTGTTCTTCTAAGGCGCGAATGGTCATATAGAAGTTATCGTTCACATACCCCAAGTTGGCTAGCCCACCTCCTGAAAAACTTTGAATCAGGTTATTGATACTCGCCCCATTCAGGGTATAGCCCACTTCCGGGAAAACTTGCCCCCCACTTACCGCCGGCTCCTGTCCTACTCCCATCTCAATACCGGTCTCCACGGATCTGTTTTCGTTGTAATCGACAATCATTACTTCGATGATAACCATAGGCACCGGGCGGTCAATTTGCTCTAAAAAAGCATAAACCTCTTCGACTTCCCGACGGTCGCCACTTATGATGAGCGCATTGAGCTCGATGAATTCTTCGATTTGGATGTTTTGCTGAATGGATTCGGGGATGGCATTTTTTAAGTCCTTCGCACTCCGGTTCTCAAGCACGAAGGTTTTGGTTATGCGTAGCCCTTCGCCTTGCCGCCTTCCAAAAAAGTAGGTGCTGTCTACTGATCGGTAGGTGTATTCAGTGCCATAAAACAGTTCGTTGAGTAACCGGTCCAACGGATACCGTTCGACATTTATGGTTTGAACTCCTTGAATCTCCTCGTACATAAAAAAGTCCAGATCAATGGTGGAGGTCAGTGCCGAGAGTATTTCACTCAAGGGCATTTGACCGGCAGAAAGAGAAATCAGCGAGTCCGATGAAACCGAAATATTTATTCCCCGGCCAAAAGTGCGCGACACATAGGTATCTTCAGGGAGACTTTCTTCCGCTCTCGGCACCAGCGAAAAAAGGCTGTCGGAGCGCACCTCAAGAGTCATGTCATTGGACCAGGCCAGCTGATCGAGTGCCTCTTGGGCCGGTAAACGCTCGACGTACAGCGACACTCGTTTTCCGGAAAGCTCAGGGGAAAAAACCAGGTTATAAGGAGTCCTTCGAGCGATTTCTCGAGCCACCTCCGCAAGGGTGTCTGCCTTTAAATCAAATGAAAGCAGGCTCATATCTTTTTGGTAAACGATACTTAAAGAGTCTAGGCTTGGCTTTTCTTTTTTAAGTGCGCCGATGCGAATTACTGTTCCGCTGACATCTATGGTAATGGGATACTCCTCGGCAAAAAAGATAAGGACATCAATGACCTTGATGTTTTTAAAGTTGTTGACCACCTTGTAATCAAGATCAGATGTAATCACCAGATTAACATCATTGGCTAAGGCAAGAGAGCGAAGAAACTCATCGAGAGGAACATCTGAAACGGAAATCTCAATAACACCGTTAAGCCCCGGGATATCAGCTCTAGCGGTCTCAAGTTGACCTTTAATATCCATAACCCGGCCGGCCGATTGCGCATGCGATTTGAAGGAGAGCGATGCTAGACCCAATAAAAGTAAGCCTTGAATCCAAAAATGTTTTACCCCCATTTTATTCGGTCAAATTCAATTTTATCAATGATTCCATTTTGATACAGTTT
>JAGWBA010000118.1 GCA_021296215.1 Flavobacteriales bacterium | reverse complement strand
TTCCACTCATAACTTAGCCTAATGTAGGTACTTTTAAATTTAACCTAGCAAGTGGTCTAAATTTCGGGGAGTATTACACCCGGCCGCCCCAGGTGAAAAAACCTGTGGAGTATAACCGCTACTAGAGGTTACATAATAGGGAGCCCCACTACCACCAGCGGTATAGACCGGTCCGGCATTTGCTCGAGATTGTGAGGAAATATATCCGGCACCGGAACTGGGAATAGACCAACTTGTGCCTGCTGGCCAAACCTTGTTACCATCACTGTCCATGATGCGCACCCAGAGGTTATCACCACCTTCCTGAAACCCAAAATAAATAGCCTCGTTGGCATTTTCCAAAGTGACATAAATTCGCTGAGTAGAATCACAACCGAAGAAAGGTACGAGGTTTTGTCCGCCCGGCCCACGACCTATCTCCAACTGAATTTGGGGACCACCGTTGACATTGGCCTCTTTGGAGCCTTCTGCCTGAGCGGCAGGATGAACAAGTAATGCGGTAAATAAAAATACAAGAGTTTTCAGTGACGAGCGTAGTGCTAATGGCATAGGTTTGCAGGTTAGGGGTTAGGGCCCCGCCATCATTCACGAAAACAAAACACCTCAGCACCTACCTCAATTAGAGGAAGTCAGGAGGTGTTGTTTCATGCCCGTTGCCTTAACCTATTGAGCTAAATCCAACGCGTTCAGTCAGGTGGGACGAACTAACGCTCACCAAACAATTTGCCTGCCAGTACCTTTATGAGTTGATTTTCAGCGCCTTAAATATGTCCCCCAATACAATCCTTCTACTTTTGAGAAAAATGGTGACCCATTTGCAAAATAATCAGGCGTAATAGGGCGCCATGAACAGATAAACCAACACACCCGTAACACTGACGTAAAACCAGATTGGCCAAGTTATTTTAGCCACTTTACGGTGCTTGTTAAATTCACCTTTGGTTCCGCGATAGATGCTAAAAAGGGCGAGCGGAACAATGAAGATCGCGAGGAAGATGTGCGAGATCAGGATGAAGTAGTAAAAGGACCTGATCACCCCCTCCCCTCCAAACGCGGTGGGAGGCGTATTGACCTTGCTCAAGACGTAGCTCACCAAGAACAATGAACTCAGTCCAAAGGCCGTCCACATGACCTTTTGGTGGGCTTTGCGCCGACCGTTCTTAATTAGTATCAGCCCCAGCAACAGCAACAGGGACACCGTTCCGTTTATGGTCGCGTGAAACAATGGGAAATTGGCGTCGATATTCACCAGATCCATGGGGAAGTAGATCAATACGGCGACAGCGATGGGGATGATGACTGATAGGGCAATGATGACCGGTATCCAGGGTTTGTCGTTCAGGCTCATTTCGTTGTTCGTTGTTCGTTGTTCGTTGTTCGTGGGTGTTCCGAAAAACACACAACGGACAACGGAAAACTATTTCTTCATTCGGCGTTGCTCGGCGCGTTTGGTCGACAATCGATATTCCGCTAATAAAACCTTTATATCGTCAATGAGTTCATTGACCTCTGCATCGGAGGTTCCATCGTAGACGGCGCGAGGGTTTCCGAGTTTGTCGATGCCCGATCTTATGTGGCCGTCTTTATCGATGAGTACGAGATACTCGCTGTGTAGGAATCCGCCCGGAGCCAAATCGTCGATCATGGCGTTCACGAAATAGCCCTCGGCGGCAACGCGATATATGCTGTCGAGCGGACCGGTCAAGAAGGTCCACTTATCTTCGTTGGCTCCCAGTTCCGCAGCGTAGCTCTTGAGCACTTCGGACGTATCGTGCTCGGGGTCGACGGTGAAACTGAGCAGGGCGAAATCATCGTATTCTTCGAAACGACTTTGCAGGCGGAGCATACTCTGCTGCATTGCCGGACATATGGTAGGGCACGAGGTGAAGAAAAAATCGGCCACGTACACCATCTCGCCGTAGGCGGTATTGCTCCAATCCTCCCCGTTTTGGTCGGTGAGGGTGAACTCCGGAATGGTGTGGTACAAGGTATCGATCACTTTTCGGCCGTCGATCTCAACGATATCGATGCCGTGTCGCGGACCGATGTAACTCAAGTGAACGAAATTATGACGCCCGGTGGTGAGCGCGATGTAAAATGCGGATGGGAAAATGAGGATCGCCAGGAGGATGACGGCCTTTTTCAGGACTTTCTGATCCATGAGCTCGTTCTTTTAGCTGATGGCTTGGTAGATATAATCACCTTCAACTAAAAGAATAAACACCAAATAAGGGATAAGGATCAAAGCCGGCAGTGCTATCGCCCATTTTAAATTGGTTCGCTCGTATTTCCAGTGCATGAAATAGCTCACGATGTAAAAGGCCTTCACCAACGTAAGGATGATGAACGTCAAGTTCAACAGGCTGGTGCCGAGCACGCCGACCATCATGAAGTCGGGCTTAATGATACCCAAGGCAACTTCAACGGTCGTTACCACCAGTAACAACCAGAATACGAACCAAATTCGCTTTACTGAAATTCCAGACATTCTTTATAGCTTTTGGCCATTGGCCATTGACTGTTAGCGGCTAAAAGCTAACGGCTAATGGCTAATAGCTTTGTTCTTACACCAGATAGAAGAAGGTAAATACAAACACCCACACAAGGTCAACGAAGTGCCAGTACAGACCGACCTTTTCGACCATTTCGTAGTGTCCGCGGCGTTCGTATGTTCCCGCTAATATGTTGATGAAAATAATGATGTTCAGCATTACCCCGGAGAACACGTGGAATCCGTGGAATCCGGTAATGAAGAAGAAGAAGTTGGCAAAGAGCGGCGCACCGTATTCGTTACGCGTCATGTTCGCTCCTTGAACCACCATGGCTTCGTCGAAATGCTCGAGCACCTCTTCCTTGGTCATGACCATTCCGTTCTTGCCCGGCTGTTGCAAGCTGTACTCGCCGTGTGCAAAACCTTCTTTTACTTGGGCGAGCTCAAAGTACTCGTGGTGTCCGTGAGCTGCGTGATGATCGGGACCGTGAACTACGGTACTCAAGCTAATGTGTTCGCCTTCGGCATCAACCACGTGCATAACCTCTCCGGTAGCCAATTCAACGGCTCCTTTGTCACCGATGATGAAGTGGTACCACTCCCAGGCCTGTGAGCCCAAGAATATGAAGCCACCGATGATGGTGGCGAACATCCACATGGCCACCTTATTCTTGTTCATGTGCTCACCCTCGTGAACGGCCAGTACCATGGTCACCGACGACATAATGAGGATGAAGGTCATGAGGGCTACGTAGAGCAGCGGCTGGTCTCCGTTTACGAACGGGAAGTGCGTAAAAACGTTTTCGGCGATGGGCCAAGTTTCAATGAACTTGAAACGCATTAAACCGTACGCCGTCAAAAATCCGGAGAAAGTGAGGGCATCTGAGATCAGGAAAAACCACATCATCAGTTTTCCGTAACTGGCGCCTAGCGGGCGATTACCTCCGCCCCACACATTTTCTTCTGCTGCAACCGTTGCCATTCGAAGGGTCTTTAGTTAGGTGGTGCAATTATACGGCTTTTTTCAAAAAAAGGTGCTGTATTAAATCGCAAGTGAACGTGCGATTTTCTACATATAAACTATAAAGACGTCTACTACTGACGATCTAGTGCAGCTTCGGCAGTTTTTGTCGGAGCTGTTTTTTTGT
>JAGWBA010000117.1 GCA_021296215.1 Flavobacteriales bacterium | reverse complement strand
CTAATGTCCGCAGGGATTTATGTGACTATTTTGAAGATAGATTTTTAACCAATGACACACTTTAGTGAACACTCCCGCTGGGCTAAATTCCAACGACCAATTAAGATCGCAAAACTAATATCTAAGAATTAAGAACCTTGTTCCCGCTCTGACTTAAAAGCCCTCAGATACCAATCGAATTCATCCAAGAACCTCTCGGCTCTGCGGAAATAGGCTTGATCCAGGGGATTCCCCTCATCGTCAAAACTTTTTCCAACCCGACTTATAGGCAGCATGGTCGGAATGCTGATCATGCCTAGTTCACCGGTTATAGCCCGTAGGTGCGGCCCTACCCGAACCCCGCCGAAAGGTCCGGCCGAATAAGTAACCAGCGCACTGGGTTTAAAATGGTATTCCGATTGATAATGATCTACGAGGTTCTTGAGTGCAGGCGGAATACTGTGGTTGTACTCTCCGGACACGAGAACGAATCCGTCCGACTCTTCCAACTGCTCGTGAACACTTTGGAAAATATCCGGAGCCTGCCCCTTATCGTACTCTTTATACATAAGGTCGAGCATCGGAAAATCAACATGGCGTGCATCGATCAAATGCACCTGATGTCCGCGCTGCCGAATTTGCTCCGTAATGAAGAGTGCGGCTTTAACTCCTTGTCGATTTTGTCTGGTTGAACCGTAGAGAACGGAGATGATCATAGCCGAGATTTTTCTCGGAAGGTAGTCAATTCGACCAGCCTAAAAAAGGGCGCGGGCCGATCACTATGCTGAAGGGCCCGTGTCCTGGCTCGCACGCTGGAATACTAATTTCGGTTTGTGCTTTGGCCTCCTGGCCGTTTCCAACTTTGCGAATCCGCCTAACTAAAACGATGTGGTTCTGAATGATTACCATAACGAAGGTAAGTGCGATATTGCGACTAAGTAATGATAAAAATCAGCCCGTGAAAAACATTCAGCAGGTTCTCGAAGAGCTCGACGAAATCATCGATAACAGCACCCGGCAGCAGTGCGCCCACGGCTTTTTCGCTACCCTGTATCGGCAGGTTACGGCCGACGTGGCCGAGGGTATAGAAAAGGGGATCTTCGAAGACAACGAACGAATGGAGCGCCTCGATGTGCTGTTTGCCCAACGCTATTTGGATGCTTTTTCGGCCTACTCGGCCGGAAGCGGGACTACGCGGTCATGGGCTGTATCGTTCAGGGCCAATGAACGCCGCCGATCCATTATTCTCCAGTACCTCCTGCTGGGGATCAACGCCCACATCAATCTGGATTTGGGTATTGCCGCAAGCGAGACCATGGGGGGTGGTGATCTACAAGACCTTCACGGCGACTTCAAAAAGATCAACGAGCTGCTCGCCGCTCGGGTCGATGAGAGTCAAGACAAGATATCGCGCCGCAGCTGGCTTTTTGGTAGAATCGATAAATGGTTCAAGAACAGTGACGAAATGCTGGCCAACTTCAGTATCGGGCTCGCCAGAGATGGAGCCTGGGCATTTGCACGTGAATATCATGCCGCTGCGGACCGCGAAGCCCTGCTGTTGGAAAGGGATGAGAAGATCGCTCGCTTAGGCGAAAGGATCGAAGTGCCGGGAAGGCGGCTGCGCTGGTTTTTGGAGCTTGTGCGGTGGATCGAAAACCAGCGCATGCCGTGGAACGACTAAATTAGTTCTGAAAGACCCATCTTTTGTGATCAGACGTTATTGATTAGACTTTCCCTCCGTTCTAATTTGGCTTCAAAAAAGAATGGATTACTTGACCTACAACGAAAAAATGGACGCTTTTAAGCATTTAGCTCGGATGAAAGCGACCGGGACTCCAAGGGAAGCGGCAAATCGGTTAGATCTCAGCGAGCGGACCGTCAAAAGAATGGCTTATAAACTACGACAACGAGGAATTCCGATCTTCTTTGACAGAGGAATGCAAACCTATATCTTGCCCGAATACTCTTAATCCTGTACCTTTCAGAAAACAGGAACATGACTACTATAATCGACCGATCGATCATCCGGCGAAACGCACTCGAAGTGCGCGACGGACTCAGCCCTGAAGCAAGGGAAATTGGATCGTTTAGCATTTCAGAACACATCCTCAATCAGCCCAAGGTCGAACGCTCGAACTACGTTTTCATGTACCTGTCATTTCGCTCGGAAGTCGACACCTGGATGCTCGCTCAAGAGCTTCTCGATAAGGGTATTCGCTTGTGCATACCCATGATCAGCGGACCGGGCGAAATGGAAGCCCGAAGGATCACTGACCTCAGGAGTGATGTAGAGCTTGGCCCCATGGGCATTTCATCTCCTTTAGCTAGCACGGAACGCGTAGATCCAAGGCTCATTGACCTCGTCTTAGCTCCCGGATTACTTTTCGACCACAAAGGTATTCGCATTGGTTACGGCGGTGGCTATTACGACCGTTTTCTCAAGAATGTCCGGGATCAAATAGAAATTTGGGGATTGTGCTACGACGAACAGGTAACGAATAAAAGCATCGAGAAAAACCCCTGGGAAAGAGCCGTTACCGCATTGGTTACCCCGTCCGGATTCATAAGGATCAGCGCGTGAAAAGGATCGCCCTTTCTGTTGCACTTTCAACTTGGATTTTGATATGGTTGTGGGGAATCGGACAATTTCAATGGACTCCCGGAACCAGGGCCATTGCCTTCTTTCTTTACTTCAGTGTTTCTGTCTTCATCCTCGACAGAGGCTATCGCTGGATACGACCATCCACCGATTGGTCCGTACGCTCCGGATTGTCGATGATCATGCTTTTGAGCTTTGTAGGGATCAGCGCTGGACATTACATGCTCAGCCGTTGGCTTGAAATAGAGCTTCAGCTTATACCGAGCATAGAAAGGTATCCATTGAAACAGGAAATGCCGGTTATTTGGTCTGCAGTGGTTGGTGTGCTTCACGCTCTGATCATCGGAATCATGGGCATGACCGTACTAATTTGGAGAAAACCCGAGTGATCAAACAATATGCTTACTGATCTTGGAGAGAAGTTCGGCCGGATTAAAAGGCTTGGACACGTATTCATCCATACCGACCGTGAATATTTCGTTCTGCTCGTCTAGCATGGCGGAAGCCGTAAGCGCAATGATCGGTGTCTTTTGTGTTTCTTCTCCTCTAATGACCCTCGTGGCTTCGATCCCCGAAAGTTCTGGCATTCGCAAATCCATCAAAATTAGATCGGGATGTTCAACCCTCCACTTCTCCACGGCCTGAGCTCCGTTTTCGGCAAAACTAAGTTCCGCACTCCATTTTTTGAGGATCTTGTCGGCGATGACCACGTTCACCGGATTGTCCTCCGCCAACAAAATTCGCTTACCCAGCAAAGGCTGCTGTATGTCAGATTGGCGCGGCGTGTGAGCCTTGAAAGTGCGGCCAACCTTGAACGGAAGCTCTATTCGAAAAGTGGAGCCTTTTCCCTCAGCGCTCTGAAGTGAAATTTGCCCGCCCATGAGGTCGACAAGCTGTTTGGTGATGGCTAGCCCAAGGCCAGTACCACCGTATTTCCCTTTAGTTTCACCACCTGTTAATTTTGATGATTAGAAGTTAACAACCGAAAGGGGCACTTTATCGCTTTTCCCGGGTTCTTAGACCCATACGCAGATTTAATCCCCTGCCGGTGAACAAGCTTCGAAT
>JAGWBA010000116.1 GCA_021296215.1 Flavobacteriales bacterium | reverse complement strand
GTACTCCAATAGCTCACTCGGAAAAACATGCCCCGGGGCTTCCAATACCAAATCCCCCATTTCTTTTGAACGAAATGTAACAATTCTTCAAACGCTCCCCACAAAATGGACGTGACCCGAACGCTGTGGTATCCTCTACAATACTCCAATTGGACCCACCATCGCCTGTTTTTAGGAGTATGTTTACCAAATCATTATCCACCATAGCTTGGGTGAATATGAAGCCGATATTGGCATCTTGGAAAAAGAATTCTCGGTTGGTCAAGCCAAGTATGGACGGGTCGAGTACGTTTCCTTTGGAGCTAAATGTCGCTCCCCCATCAGTGCTGTGATGTAACTCCAAGAGCCCGCCAGCCAACGTTAAAGCCATCATCTCGTTACTCGACAAGTAATGTACGGCTAATAGGCCGGAAGAAGGGAGTCCTAAATTCGAAAAATTCGCTCCTCCATCTTGGGTGTATTGGGCAAAAAAACCATCCTTAATGCAATAATGGTTGGCGTCGTAAAGACTGTAAAAACCATCGTAGTTCCCCAAATACTGCCATTGGTATTGGGCCTCGGCCTGCGGGCTAAGAAGGAATGATATCAGCAAAAGGGATAAGGAAAGTCGTAATGAATGAAAATCGTAGTTGCTTGACAAGATTCGATTTTTTAATTGTGTATCCGGAGCTCATCAAGTACTCCTTTTACTAGGCAAAAATAGGGGGCGAACGAGCTGCCGTCAATCGCGGAAAACCTATATTCGTCTATGGGTTTACCCTGAGGGAACTACACCTTGATCGTATGAAAAAGACTTTTTTACTGCTCTTCCTTTTCGGTGGACTCATGCTCCGATCTGAACCGCAAATCGATTCACGCCGAGTAATCGATAGCCTCAAAGTGGAGTTAACAACGGCTGAATTAGGGGACTCTCTTTTGCCCATTAGCAAGCTCTACCGGCAAATTGGGCGAGCATATGAGGTGGTCCACAACGATTCTGCAATTGCCTGGTATCAAGGGCAAGTGCGCTTTTTAAAAGAGACTGATTTACAATCTGAAAAAATAGACAGTCTAATTGGCTCGGTCTACCTCGACCTCAGCTATTTGCTCGGGTTTATCGGTTACCCAACGGAGATTCAAGTTGAGCATTCACTGGCCTACGCAGACTCCGCTTATGCAGTCCTGAAAGCCCCTGAGGAGGGTGAATTAGCGATCTGAGCGTATTATAATAAGGGGTTGGCCTTGATCAACCAGAACCGATATGAAGAAGCCCTCGAAGAGTTGATCAAGGCCTTGGAATTGACCAGTCAAGTTTTAGTTGATAATAAGCGGGAATACGCCTTGCAGGGCCTCTACCTCAATATAGGTAAGGCTTACATAGGATTAGAGCAATGGCCCCTAGCCTTAAATTACAGCAAAAAGGCGGTCTCCATTTTCAATGTACTACGCTTTAAAATGATCGCTCTAAATAACGTGGCGGCAATCTTCCTTGAAACGGAACAACCGGACAGTAGCCTAAAGTACGCCGAACTGAGCTACAGTCTTGCAGACTCTATACAAGATGACTATCACCGCCTGTTGACGAAAGTGAATCAGGCCGAAGCCCTTTTGAAGCTCAAGAGATATGACGAAGCCTTACCAATTATCGAAGGCAATATAGAGTTGAGTACCCAATTCGATTATCCGTACGGAATAGCTTCGGGCCTCAATCAGAAGGCGAATTATTTTGCTGGCCGGGGAGATTATCGAGCAGCACTCGAAATTTTACAAAAAGCAGAAGGTTTGGCTCCGGAAGTTTCTGATAAGGAGTTACTGATCGACACTTGGGGGAACCTCGAAGAGGTTTACGTTAAACTAGGCAACTATTCGGAGGCTTACTCCTTTCAGGTCCGGAGGGATCAGCTGAAAGACAGTCTCCATTCTGTTCAGAATACCAAAAACTTCAATGAGCTTTTGTTGCGTTTCCAGATGGCGGAAAAAGAAAAACAGATTGTTGAACAAAAACTGGAGCTGAAACGAAAAGAGGCTTCTCTAGCCAAGCGAGACCTTCAGATTTTAATCGTTAGCACTAGTTTGGTTCTTCTTTTACTCGGTAGCTTGACATTCGTATTCAGAACCCGTCAACTACAAGAGCGAAAAGTCCAGAACGCAGTTATCGCCGAAAAAGAAAAGGGCCTTTCGGCGGTCATTTCTGCAACGGAAGAGGAGCGAAAACGCATCAGTAAGGATTTGCACGATGGCATTGGTCAAAAGCTCACCGCACTGAAACCGGGTATAATAAACTTAGCTCCTCAACTACAAGACAAGGAATTGAAACAGCAACTTGATCAGATTTCAAATGAGTTTAGTAAAAGTGCCGAAGAGCTTCGTCAAATCTCGCATCAAATGATGCCCAAAGCCCTAATGGAACAAGGGCTTATTCAGGCCTTGGAAGACCTCTTGGAGAATACCTTTAAGTTTAGTCCTATTACCTGCAACTTCGAGTACTACAAGGTGGAAGGCCGTTATGCGGAACGGCTTGAGGTTAGTGTATATCGCATTGCCCAGGAGCTTTTAAATAATGCCTTGAAGCACGCCCGGGCCACTGAGATTCACATGCAATTAATGGAGTTAGACAAACAACTCATTCTCATTGTAGAAGACAAGGGTAAAGGATTCGACAGCGGTCTTGCCCAAGGGCAAGGGCTGTATAACATTAAGAGTCGATTGGATATCGTTAAAGGGGTAGTGAATTATGAGCCGGGGCCAGAAACCGGCATGTTGGCCACAGTAACCATACCGTTGTCATGAAGGTAATTGTCGTTGACGATCATCAATTGGTGTTAGAAGGTTTTACGGGAATTCTAACTCATGGGGGCTGTCACATTGTTGGTTCATATACTGACCCTCGTAAAGCCCTAACGGCAATTCTAGAACTGAAGCCCGATGTGGTCTTAACCGATCTGGATATGCCCCATTTGAACGGGCAAGAGCTTATCACCGAAGTAAGAGCTAAAATACCCGAACAAAAGTTTGTTTTGCTTACGATGCATTTGAATCAGCAGTTGATTAAAAAGATGATGCGCCTTAAGGTCAGTGCAGACTTGTCGAAAAATGCACATCCCGAAGAGCTTATGGAAGCCGTGAGCGCGTAGCTAGCGGCCGAAGCTACTTTGCGGCTGATGTTTTGCAGTCCTTGGCATTTAAAGCTTCAGAAATACAGTCGAGCCCCAAATCAACACTCATTCACGATTTGTCGGATCGCGAGCGCGAAGTCTTGCGACTCATTGCCATGGGCCGCTCGACTAAAATGTTGGCCGATGAATTGAACATCTCTGTGGGCACTGCTGAAACCCATCGACACTCAATCATGAAGAAGCTCAAAGTCAGCAATGTCGCCGGTATGGTCAGAATTGCGGTGAAAGCGGGATTGGTGTGAAGAATTGACCTTTGTAGTCGAACTATATCAGCCCCCCGAGCCATTCAGAAGCACATTCGAACCCTTTTATAATTTCATACCCGGATAATCCGCACCCTAGTAAGTCACTTGTATTTACGGTTTTTCCATAATTTGACACACCCGTCCAAAACGTTTTTTGACGCACTAAACACTTGTTGAAAGTCAGGAGTTTAGCTCTTTCACTACCCCAATTTACGAAATGTACCCTCCTTTGGTTTAGAACAAGGCCAA
>JAGWBA010000115.1 GCA_021296215.1 Flavobacteriales bacterium | reverse complement strand
GAAAAACCCCGGACCGGGTCCGGAAACAAAACTATAAACCCACAAAAAATCAAGAAAATAGCTTGTTAAACCCAAAAACTCTGCTAAATTGATTGATAATTTCTGTCAAATTTATAGGGGGTCAATACAATTCCGTCTCTTACTGCTTGCTTCAAAGCTGCTCGCAGCTTATTGAAGTAAGAATACTTAGAGTTCTGAGACAAGCCTACATTGCTTTTGGTAATGGCTTCCTTATCCAGGTACTCTTTGAAATCCATTACAAACTGACGGTCAGCTTCTTTGAAGGTGATGTCATAGGGTAGGAACTTTTCTAAATGCTTGATCACGCTATCCCAATTGCCATAATTGCCAGAGCTGTCATTTCTTTTTTCTGCAAGCACTCGCATATATGCAATAAAGCTGCCTTTCATTTTCTCATTGTCTCTGAACCCATAAACTCCGTTTTGGATTTCGATTTGCCTTTGCGCTCGGATGGTTTCAGCTAATTGTAGCGTCTTCTTATTTACAACCTTCTGCTCTTTGGTCTTAGCATTTGGGTCGAGGTATAGTTTGAGGTATTCTGTTTTCCTTTTCCCCTTGTGGTAGTAGTCCAGGTACAAGCTGGTCTTTCCTCCTTGATTTCTTTTTCTGAGTGTTACCTTCATGTTGCAAATAGGTTTTCAATATCTGTTCTTTTAATAATTGTGCGCCTTCCCAGCTTGGCAGCATTTAGTTGTTTGCGGTCAATCATTCTATAGATTGTCCAGCGACTTGTACCAAGGAGCTTGCAAGCTTCCTGAATACTCAGAAAGTCTTTTGATTTAATGCTTTGTTCTGGGATGGTTAGAGAGGAGGAGGTGTCGACTGTCTGGAGCTTTTCTTGTCGCTTGCGCTTCTTATAAGCTTGTTTAGCACAGTTGTCCGAACAGTATCTTGTAACTGTGGTTTTGGCGATGAATATTTCACCGCAATACATACAAGTTTTTTCGATTCTAATGTACTGCTCATTTTGTTGCTTAAAGTAGCTACATGTAGCTTGTTGTGGCTCTATATAGCATAATCTCTTCGTTACTCTAATTATTTGTTGCTAACAACAAATCGAGAGTTATTAGCAACAAATTAGTAACGAAAGATATAGAAATAAGAGCAAATTAGCAACAAGAAAAAGAAGATAAAATAGCTTAAATAGCTGAAAAAGAAAGAATTAACCAATAAAGAGAAATGTAATTACTTTCCAATACAAAACTTACTAAAGATATTCCCCAGCAGATCATCCGTGGTGATTTCCCCCGTGATTTCACCGAGGTGGAAGAGGCCCTGACGAATATCCTGGGCTATGAAATCCCCGCTTACCTCTTCGTGTAGGGCGCCTTCGGCGCGATGTATACTTTCAAGGGCCTGTACGAGCGCTCGGTGGTGTCTCTTGTTGGTGACGATGGTGCCGCCCGAGCTAAGAGCCCCGGTATTGACCAAACTGGTAAGTTCGGCCGTGAGGTCGTCAAGACCAGTACGCTCCAGGGTGCTGATCGGGAAAAAACGAGGCCATGTAGCGAATTCTTTTCTCAAAGCAGATTCATCGGCCTCGTCGACCTTGTTCGCGAGGATAATGAGTTCCTTGTTGCCGATGCGTTTTTCAATTTCCTCGAGTTCGGGATGGACCTCACCGTGAGGGCGAGCCGCGTCAAACAAGTAAATAACGGCACGGGCCTGATCGATCTTTTCAAATGTGCGCTGAATTCCGATGGTTTCGACTGTATCGGTGGTTTCTCGGATTCCGGCCGTATCGATAAAGCGAAACGAAATACCGTTAATCGAGATCTCGTCTTCGATGGTATCGCGCGTTGTACCCGCAACCTCGCTCACGATGGCGCGCTCTTCGTTAAGTAGTGCATTCAACAAGGTCGATTTACCGGCATTCGGTGCTCCGGCAATGGCGATCGGAATACCGTTCTTGATCACGTTGCCCAAAGCGAATGAATCGATGAGTTTTTTTAGTGCGTTTTTAATGCGATCGATGAGATCTTGAAGCTGATCGCGATTAGCGAATTCAACTTCCTCCTCGGCGAAGTCGAGTTCGAGCTCGATCATACTGGCGAAATGAATAAGCTCCTCGCGGAGCGATGCAAGCTCCGTGCTAAAGCCGCCCCTCATCTGCTGCATGGCGACCTGGTGGGCCGCCGCGCTTTCCGACGAAATAAGATCGGAAACCGCCTCGGCCTGACTCAAATCCATCTTTCCATTGCGAAAGGCCCTCAAAGTAAATTCACCCGGATCGGCCAGCCGGGCACCCCGATCCAAGAACAGATCAATGAGTGCTCCTTGTATGAATGCAGAACCGTGGCAGCTCACTTCGATCACATCCTCACCCGTATAGCTCTTAGGTCCACGAAAAATGCCCACCATGACCTCGTCGATCACGGCATCTTCATCGACGATCTTACCAAAGCGCAACGAGTAGCCCGGCGCATCGGCCAAGCTCTGCATCGGCCCGTGAGGGCGAAATACACTTTCTGCAAGTTCAATTACTCCTTTTCCTGAGAGGCGTATCAAGGCAATGGCGCCCATTCCGGGTGGGGAGGAGAGGGCGACGATGGGATCGAGTTGTTCCAAATCAGGCTTCGCTTCGTTTTCCTTTGTAGAAGAAGATGTACAGGGCTGTAATTAAGTTCAGGATGAGCATGGTGTCTTTGCCGTAAACATTGACCCAATGCAGGCTGAAAAAGCTTGAGTCGCGCAGCGAGAAATAGACGATGATCCCAACCACGATGCCGAATACGCCGCTAATCGTATACTTATACTTCATTTGGTCGATGCTGATCCGATGAAATAACTCCGATAGCGCGAAGGCTACTATAATCGTCGCAAAAAGGCAAATAACAAAGGCGACCATATTGGGGTCTACTTCGTCAATGGGTAAAATGAAAAGAATGATCAGCGAAAAAAGGAGCAGGAGCAGAGCGCTGAGTCTAGAACGATGAAGCATCCACATAGCAGTACGGGTTTAGTTGGTGTGAAAAGTAAAAAAACTCCGCAAGCTTTTGACTTGCGGAGTTAAATAGTTTTAAAGCGCGACTTAATCAGAAATTTCCGAAGCCGTCGAAGCTTCCATTCATTTTATCGCCCCACGAAGGGTATGGGAGGATGTACATAAAGCATATGGTGATGGTCTTAGCATCGAAATCGAATCCACCCCAACGATTGTAGTCCGTTACTTCATCACCGGTAAAGGGATCTTCATAGGTTACCGCTCTGCTCGAGTAACCTAAGAATCCGTACCGTAGCTCTAGCATGATTTGATCCGTTGGGTAGATCACAATGCCCGGCACCAATCCCGCGCGAAAAGTACCTATGTTGTCCTTGACCTCATCGCCATTTGAATTCGTGAAGGTTTGATTTCCGAATCCAAGTTCGACGCCACCTTCGATATACCCGTTGACCATAGAGCCGCAAGGGTTGCTGTATACCCGGCCGAATAGACCAATGTCCAAGATGTTATCGGTCGAAACAGTTTCCAGATCCGTACCCGGGTTGTTTTTCAAACTTTCGAAATTATAGCCTAGGTTTACTCCATAAGCTAGATTATTGTTAGCGAATCTCCCCACATAGGCAGCGACTCCGAACCCGGTACCCGTAGTTGAAGGGTCATCGGCATCTACCATTCCCGAAGATGAAAGTCCGAAATTCAGACTACCGCCGGTAAAGTACTTTCCCTCGAGGTCGTTGAGGTCGATGGCCGATATGGCTGTGGGGGTGTTTTGAATTTGCGTGCGCTGAGCAAAAGTGCTCAGTGGCACCATCAGTACAAGTGCAATAAAGCACGAATATAACTTCTTGGTAAACTTCCCCAAAAACGAGACAGTTTAAAAGTATAATTTTAAATTGTTGAGGCTTAAGACCGGAACAATTGGATA
>JAGWBA010000114.1 GCA_021296215.1 Flavobacteriales bacterium | reverse complement strand
TGACCAAGCATTTCCTGAACAGAGCGAAGATCGGCACCCCCTTCGATCATATGAGTCGCAAACGAATGTCTGAAAGTGTGGGGGGATACACTTTTTCGGATACTGGCTTTCTCCGCCATTTCCTTCACTAGTTTAAAGATCATGACTCGCGAAAGCCGAGTACCTCGGTTATTCAGGAAAATGATGCTCTTGTGGCCCTTTTTGGGACTGAGGTGTACGCGAACTTCTTCAATATAAATGCGCATGAACTTGTACGTGATATCGGCCAGTGGGACTAAGCGTTGCTTATTTCCTTTACCGATCACTTTTACATAGCCTTGTTTTGGATAGAGGTCGTTGATCTTCAGGTTGATGAGCTCCGTGACCCGCAGACCACAACCGTAAAGGGTCTCGAGAATCGCCCGGTTTCTTTCTCCCTGTCGGGAGGATAAATCAACTGCCTCGATAATGGCGTCGATCTCTTGTACGCTGAGCGTATCGGGCAATTTAGGCGATACTTTTGGGGCTTGAAGTAACTCGGCCGGATTAGAATCGACGAGGTTTTCAATCGTGAGATAGCCGTAGAAAGAGCGAATCGATGAGATGAGTCGGGCTTGACTTCGAGGCGAACGCCCTGATTTTGCGTACTCATTGATAAATTCTCGCAGCTCTTGGATGGAGAGCTTGAGCGGTGAACGCTCAGGGTAAAAGTCGGCGAGCTGTTTCACATCGCGCCGATAGGCGCCCACAGAAAGAGGGCTGAGGCCTTTTTCAAGTTTGAGGTACGATTCGTACTCGTTCAACGCGGGAGTCCACTTCATAACGTATCTTAGCCAACGCGATGAAGATACGAATCATCAACGGACCCAACCTTAATTTGCTTGGTATTCGCAATCCTGAGGTCTACGGGAGCACGAGTTTCGAGGATTATTTGAATGTCCTTAAGTCGCGGTTTCCCCAGCACGAATTGAGCTGTTTTCAATCGAATCACGAAGGCGAGCTCGTGGAGGCCGTACAGGCTTGCTTGAATATTACCGATGCCATTATCATCAACGCAGGAGGCTACACTCATACGTCAGTGGCCATAGGCGATGCGCTAAGTGCAGTGGGTCTTCCATCGATAGAGGTGCATATATCTCATGTTTACGACCGCGAGACCTTTCGACACGAGAGTCGCCTGAGTCATGGGGTCTTGGGTGTAATTACCGGATTCGGGCTGGATAGTTACCGTTTGGCGATCGAAGCACTGAGCGAGACTCAGCGATAGAATCGACTTTTCTTGAGCTTGGAGAATTTACGATGCCCAATTACGAAGTAGGCGAGGGCTATACTTCCCCGGTACGCATTATAGAACTTAATACGCTGATAACGAATCTCGTTTCGGAGTCGACGTTGCGTCAACTTTCTCAGATTTTTATAGAAGTCGATATGGGCTTTAACAACCGGTAAAAAGTGCTTTGGCTGCCCACCCAGTAAGAACTTGAAGGCGGCGATACCGTCGAGTACCATTCTAATAAAAAGCACCCATATGAGTCGTTCCCGTGGCAGGTTCTGAAAGATCATGAACAGGTTATTTCGGAAGTTGAAGAACGTTTTTCGCGGGCTTCCCGATTCCAGGGTTCCACCTCCCAGGTGATAGACCTGAGAATCGGGGCAGTACATGATGCGGTAACCGAGATTCTTCATCCGCCAACACATATCGATCTCCTCCATGTGCGCAAAGAGGTGTTCATCGAGTCCGCGCACCTCTCGGAAAGCATTCGCCCTGACGAACAAGCAGGCTCCCGAGGCCCAGAAGATCTCAGTGACCTTGTCGTATTGGCCTTGATCCTTTTCGAGTGTGCTGAAGATACGCCCACGACAAAATGGATAGCCGAACAGATCAATAAATCCGCCCGCAGCCCCCGCATACTCAAAATAGTCTTTACGGTTGAGATCTTTTATCTTGGGTTGACACGCCGAGATCATCTCGTCCGACTCCATCAAATCTATTACCGGGTCGATCCAATTAGGAGAAACCTCGATGTCGCTATTTAGCAGCACGTAGTACTCGGCACTGATTTGAGCGAGGCTGCGGTTGTAGCCTTTTGAATACCCACCGTTCTCGGTGTTCTGTATGATTCGAACTTCGGGGTAATTCTCCTTCAGAAATGCTACAGAGTCGTCCGTGCTTGCATTGTCTGCCACGTATACTTCCACTCCGGGGCCACCCGAATGTTCGAGTACGGTCGGGACGAATCGCTCGAGGAGCGAACGACCATTCCAGTTTAGGATAACAACGGCTACTTTACAGGACAAAGGGTACTATTCAATTTGCGCCGCGCAAGTTACGCAATAAAGCCGTGCTTATCGATTGGGAATAATGATGTTGTTCTGAATGGATGAACCCCATCGCGTTGGAGCATCGGTAGCGTCCATGTCGCGATTGGCGACATCGCGCTGAACGATCTCCATTTGCCAATTCGGATTGTTGAGTTCTCCGATGGCATCGGAGTGAATGAGTTCATAGTCATTCGTCGACAAGTCGCGATTCATGAACACAAAGATCACATTCCGCTGTTGATACTGCTCCAAGCTGTAGTACATCCAGATCTCATATGGATAGGCACCCGGCTCGAATGGTCTTCCGTCGCGATCATCAGGAG
Source organism: Flavobacteriales bacterium (assembly GCA_021296215.1). Lineage (NCBI taxonomy): Bacteria > Pseudomonadati > Bacteroidota > Flavobacteriia > Flavobacteriales > Flavobacteriales bacterium. The sequence continues at coordinate 1,552 of JAGWBA010000114.1, read as the reverse complement.
TACCGTATTGGAGGTGAACTCTACCGCGGTCAGTATTATAGCCCTTTTGAATTCTCGTTTTGTAAACCTTATTCACCATCTGCACTTGTTCGTAGTACATATCCCATAACCCTTCTGGGTTGTATTTATCTCTATTACTCCAGAAGCCGTAGAAGAATCGCTGCATCTCAGCGACATCGCGTCGAGCGATCACGTTTTGCGCCACTCTTCTTTCGAGCCGTCCTGAAATAGGGTATAGGTAATCGATGTACTGAGCCAATGAGTCAGGGTTCGTCATGGTTTCAACGAAGGTATTCGACACGGCCAATAGATCATTTTCTTCGAGGTTGACATCGAGTTTGGGATTGCTGCGCTCAAAGGAGATCGAATTCTTTGCAACGAGGTTGTTCTCGGCATCCTTAGCCTCAAGTACCAAGGCGTACTTCCCCGTAGCCAGGTTAGCGATATTAAAGGATCGGAGTACTGGATTCGTACTGGAAGCGGTTGCTTTCTGGAATCCTGCAAAGCGCGGAACCATTTGTCCGGTTGATATTGATTCGATACAATATTGAATAAGGAATGGCGAATCGGCTCCTAATTTTTCATCCATATGGTACAGCTCAGCATAGAAGTTCATCTGGTCTACTTCGCCTGGATAGTAGTAGCTGTAATAGGGGAGTAGCGGTATTAAGTCGTACCCGCTTTTTGTGATCACCGTGACCTTGGAGGATTTAACATAGCGTTCGACGAGTTGAATGTCGCTGAATCGCGCCTTATCGTCCTCGTAGTTTATCCATATAGGCAAATTACTGTTTATGGTGCTTTCCGGATTATTGGCATCGGTAACTTCAACATACATATTGTACGCTCCATTGGGCAATGGTATGCGCTGTTGGTCCAGAAAGTTGTCGATAGATCCCGCAGTGTCAGCAATGAGCGGGCCATTGAGCTTGTAACTGTCCATGAATACGACCGAGTCATTCTGAGACACCGAGATGAGCACGTCTACGGCACTTTGGAAACCCGATCCGCCTTCAGAAGGATGCCAATCGAGCGACTTACCGACAAAGGAGAAGTACACTTCGACATACGGAGATTGACCATCTGCATAGAAGGTCGCGAAATCCATGAATGCCGATATGTTTTTGGCATGGGCAGACCAGAAAAAGCCCGCCATTGCGATGATGAGTAGCAATCTTTTCATAAAACGCACTGATTTTTAACCCTTAATATTTCTAAGTTACGAAAATACTCAAGATTTACAGGACTGGCTGTGCCAATTCAAAGAGTTTATTTAATTTTGCCCTTCCAACAGGAGAGGTGGCAGAGTGGTCGAATGCACCGGTCTTGAAAACCGACGTACCGAGAGGTACCGGGGGTTCGAATCCCTCCCTCTCCGCATAGATACAGTAACAAATTGTATCAAAATGCTCAAAACCAAGGTTTTGGGCCACACCCGTCCAAAATAAATTTTTCTGAGGCATAAAAATGGAGTGCTGCCCAAAGGGCTGTATTTTGTAGGTATCAAATCATCAAAATACGCGCTCCATGGCACAAGTTACAGTACTTTTTC
>JAGWBA010000113.1 GCA_021296215.1 Flavobacteriales bacterium | reverse complement strand
TAATGTCCGCAGGGATTTATGTGACTATTTTGAAGATAGATTTTTAACCAATGACACACTTTAGTGAACACTCCCAAATTGCGCGCACGGACCCTCGGCCCCGGGTTTTAACCCGGGGGATTGAACAATGCAATCCTTAATGCAAGCCGATGCGACACAGCCCGGGGCTTCAGCGCGGGATCAAATTAGTTGTGACGGTATCCCGAAAATTGCGCGCACGGACCCTCGGCCCCGGGTTTTATTGTTGAATCGTTGATTGTTGATCGAAGCTAACAACGACCTCAACACCACGCCACAAGAAACACTAGCATCTTTCTTCCTTGGCGAGTTCCACCACTTTAATGAACCACTTGTTCCAAGCGGCGATCAGATCAGCAGCATCCGGTCCGAAAGGTCCGGCCGCGACCATTAATTTAACCGATCCGTTTTCTCCTTCGAGCATGAGGTATTTTTCTACGTAGTGAACGCCATCGAAATTGAAGTCGATCTGCAGGTAGAGTTCTTCCCACGAGGCAGTAATATTCCCGGTGGCCACTTCTTGGTCTTCGATCATGATGTGCACTTTTTCTCCGCGACGCCAGCTCGATTGAACGTAGGCTCCTTCCGCAAAGAAGCCTCCCAAAGTCCGCGCGTATTTCTCATTCGTAATAACCGACCAGATGGCTTTTGGGGTGCAGCCGAATTCCAATTCCCGGTTGAAGAAAAGGGTATCGGGGAGTGATTCGACTTCGGAGTCGCTGAGGAACTCGACCTCGTTGAGCCAAGCGGAGCCGTTGCCTCCGTTCAGATATCGGAATCCGACCACGGAATCGCCTTCTACGGTAATGGCTTGGATGACCACGATGAGTTCGTTCTTTTGGGTGGATTCGTTGTAGTAGCGCGCGAGCCTGGGGAGTTCCATGGGCAAGGGATTGGCGTTGGGGTGCTTTGATTCATCGATATAGATCAGTGATTTTCCCGAACGCGTTTCTTCCCGGGTTGGGAGTCGGTCCGTGACGACAGGAACATTGTGAAGGTCGCGAACATTGACCGGTGGAAACATGGTGAGGTTATCCGGGCAGTACCAGCCGCCGTATTCGTGGGGCTCCTGATGAGTTTGGGCAACCATTTTGGCTTTGTTGGCCGTGGTGTCGGCCGCCTCGACGGACACCTCTGAGGAGTCGGGCGACGCGCATCCGGCCGCTGAGGCCGAAATCAATAAAAAGGATAAGAGGGGGCGGAGCAAGACTCGCAGCATAGTTATTTGATTTTGATGGGAGCAAGGTATCGCAATCGCGTGAAGCACCTTCATAATCAAATGTTAATGGATTAGAATCGGTGTGGGAATGTGTAAAAACCAAGCACAGCGAACTCAACTCAGAAGGGTTGGCGTGTTCGCTGTGCAGGTGTTGTTCACGACCGTTGAAACAGAGCTTCAACTAATTATACACTAAAGGGAGTGAATTTTTACCATTGGCGCGATAAGCCCTGTTGCAAAACCCATCATTATTGTTTCCGATGCCGCAACTCGGGCCGTTGTGGTCGAAGGAGAATCGGAACAATGCATCGAGTGTTTCAAACATCGTCTAGTTGTACGAACATGCGCGTATTTCGTTTATTCGCTAGCGAACAACGAAGGCATGAACCGCTGATGATGCAGTAGACCTTAGGAAGTAGGTTCCACTCGACCAATTTGATACGTCGAGTTCGTTGACCCCGGGCAATATACTTCCTTTCCATGTGATACGCCCGGTCGAATCCGTTATGAGAAACGAATTTGACCTTGACGCATCCATGTTGACCCGAAGGGTCCTATCCACTGGGTTCGGATAGAGGTTGAGCTTTAGATTGGAATATTCGGTTTGGGTAAGTCCGAACAGGGAGTAGTCGAAAACGCGGACCACTCCGGAATCGGTATTCGCGCAGCCCAAGGCCAATTGAGAGCCGCTGAGTGCGGCGGACCAAATACTATGATGTGAGTTTGTAGGTAGAATGGGGTTCCCGATGGTTTGCCATTCGGATCCGTTGTACCGATACAATTGAACGCTCGAATCGGACACCGCCACGAGGGTGTTATCGTGGGCATTTGAAAGCCCCATCCGATCTGACTCGTTTCGGAACCACCCGGAATAGGAGATCCGCGAGGCATCCAAACCTGGCCGTTCCAGTCGTAGACCTTTATAATTCCCCGGTCGGTTCCTCCAAGGTCACTACCCGTTGATCCGATCGCGATGGTATTTCCATCGGGCATGTACAAATCGCTGCCAAAGCGATCGCTTGGTTGGTCACCCTCTATGGGTAGGCCGCGTCTCTGCCACTGGAAACCAGCCCAGTAGAACACACTGACTTGTCCGCGACGTTCGTCGTAACCGTTGGCGGCGATAGCCACCATGTTCTCGTTGGGCATGAAGAGGCGCGACCCGAAATTTCTGTATTGCTGGCCGGGATTGATCGGGTTTCCTTTGGTGGTCCAATCTGTGCCATTCCACTCGGACACCACCACCGAGGTTGGAGGAAACATGGGGTTGGATGGTTGCGCCGTGGCAATGGCATTGTGGTGTCCCATGTGCCAGATGATGGCATTGGGAACATCGGCCGGGTGAGCAACCCACTCTGTTCCGTCCCAATCGTAAACGACCACTCTAAGGCCGAAAGGCGATCTTTTTGAAACTGCCAGGGTTTGTGGATTTACGAGGATTTGGATTTGGTTGTTATACTGACCAACGAGCACTGAATCGATTGGACCTCCTTTTGGAACGAAATTAAATCCGTTCCATTCGAACACCCTAACTACTCCGGCCGGAGCCAACCCGGGCGCACCGCCCAAGAGATGAGGAGCGGTATCGTACGAATACCCAATGGCCCAGGTTTGCTGAGCCACGCTCATGCTGACCCCGGGTTTTCCGAGCACTTGATTATTGGACTGCAGGGGTATACCTACAGGTATCTGAGCAAAGGCACATAAACCGGCGAAAAGGAACAGCTGTAGCGTTATCCAACAAAGTTGTTTCATGACCTCTTGGGACGTTTAAGCTTGGTACTGCAAAATGGCTTTTCTACACTTTTTAACAGTTCAAATATGTCTCAATACCATGCACAATAGTGTCGAATAGCACCTCGACGTATTTTTTTTTAAAAAACCCGTTGCTTAGAATTGAGAAGAGCGTATATTTGCACTCCGATTTTAACGGGTCCCCGTCGACGATCTTAAAAATATTGGGCAATTAGCTCAGCTGGTTCAGAGCACCTCGTTTACACCGAGGGGGTCGGGAGTTCGAATCTCTCATTGCCCACAAGAAATCAAGTCCGCCTGATCAAGCTCCGAAGGCGCGTAATCTCTCTCAACAAGTAGTGGGCAGTGAGCCGAAAGAATTCGCCTTTCAGGAGGGGGAAATTTCGGCTACTCCGAAGGACATTCGAGCTGAGCTCTAGGACATTCCAGCAAAGCCGGAATTCAAACAGGTCACCTCATCGACTTCACCTCCCGAAATTAACGAATTGATTCGCTATATTAATGCCTATGAAAAGATTAGCGCTCCTCTTGTCCTTTTTTCATCGCTTTTTCCACTCAGGCTCAGACTTGTTTCTTTGTCGACTCTACGAAAAATGCGGTCAAGTATATCCAGGCTTTCGAGGACTCCACTGGAAAGGCCTTCGTTCACAAGTTCAAGCTTCCCTATGGGGCCGACTGGTCTCAAGAGAACCTTAAAACCATCATGATCAAGTACCGAAAGCCCGGAAAAGGTATGTTTCACGACGGCTATAAATACGTAGAAGAGGTGCCTTTGGCCTACAATTCTTGTGCTGAAGCCCTAGAAATTCACAATAGTCACTTCAACCGTAAAGCTAACGGGTTCTTAATTCCAGGAGGTATATTTCTCCTCTCGAGTATCGCATTTGGGAGCATTGCCATCAAATTATCTGACCTCGGAGGACAAGGACAAGCCTATGGAGCAGTTTTCGGCGTAATGGCTGTACAGGCCGGTGCAATTGGTCTTGGCTTAACGGGCGCCGGCGTCGTTGTTAAGTTAAAAAGTAAGAAAAGACAGAAGACCTTGGTTTGTCCTTGATGGGTTGATGGGTTGATTAGTTGATCTTTAATCGAAATTTCGGGTCTTCAATAGTTGCATCGAGTCTGTTCAGAAAAGTGTGTCACTTAACTTAGTGATATGAAAAAGCAAGAAATATCGAAAGCCGGCTTATAAGA
>JAGWBA010000112.1 GCA_021296215.1 Flavobacteriales bacterium | reverse complement strand
ATCGCTGAGTTTGCTATATTTTACAGGCATTACAGAACAAATCTATCCAATTGTTCCGGTCTTAAGCCTTCTTAATTCTCAATTTTGAATTCTTAATTGGCTGACGACTAAGGACTAAGGACTGATGGTTATTGGTTAATGGTTAATGGGATAGGCTAGCGGCGAATGGCCAATAGCCCATGGCCTCTAATGAAATACTCCACATAAAACACCCAGAACAATTTCATTGTTATAACTTGCCCTGAATTCAGGCCATTGATCAAACTTGAATATTGCCGTGGTCAGACATTAAATATTGCGAATTCAAAATTAAGAATTATAGAATGTCCCTCCCCCCTTCCGAGCTCGTATTGAACCCCGATAATAGCGTATATCACCTCGGATTGCACCCTAAAGACATCGCGGATACCATACTCCTTGTAGGCGACCCAGGCAGAGTGCGTTTAGTTTCCGATAAGTTCGATAGGGTCACCTTGCGTCAGCAAAAACGCGAGTTCATTACCCATACCGGAGAGCTCAACGGTAAGCGACTGACTGTAATGGCCACCGGAATAGGCACCGATAATATCGACATCGTACTGAACGAACTCGATGCTTTGGTGAATATCGATCTCGAAAAGCGTGAATACAAGGACGAAAAGAAGTCTTTGCGCTTGATTCGGATGGGAACTTCAGGCTCGCTCCAGTCCGACATTCCGGTCGACAGTATTTTGCTCAGCGAAGCGGCTCTGGGCTTTGACGGTGTACTTCATTTTTACGACGCCGAGCACATCATGGACCACGGATTCATGGAAGCCTTTCGGAACGAAATAAACTGGCCTGTCGCCGCAGCGCATCCCTACTTGGTGAGGGCCGATAAAGAAGTGCTCGATCTTCTTCGAGGCGACAACACATATACTGGAGTCACCATTACCGCTCATGGATTCTATGGCCCCCAAGGACGCGAATTGAGGATTCCGATCGCCATGCCCTATCTCAATGATAAGCTCGAAGACTTCCGCTATGGCAATGAGCGCATCACCAATTACGAGATGGAGACCTCGGCACTTTACGGATTGGGTAAATTGATGGGGCATCGCTGCTGTACCGCCTGTGTGATCATCGCTAACCGTCCAAATAATGACTTTTCCGCCAATTACCACGCCGCCGTGGAGCGCATGATCGATCATATACTCAAATGTCTCACAGAGCGTTCTTAGGTATTAGTTCTTAGTATACCCTGAGGTAAGGGCTTAGACCCGTTTTATTTTTTCGACCGCCTTGCCCTTAGCTAACTCATCCACGATCTTATCTAGGAAGCGCACCTTTTTAGTTAGCGGTGTTTCTATTTCTTGAATCTTATATCCGCAAATAGAGCCCGTGATTAAATCCGCATTTGGATTGAGTGTAGCCCGTTCAAAGAATTCTTTGAATGTAACCTTGTCTTTGGAGAGTTTTTCTAAGTCGGCCGATTGAAAACCGGTTAACCAATGTATAACCTCCAGCAACTCCTCCTTCGTTCGCCCCTTCCTTTCAACCTTTTTGACGTAGTGAGGGAAAACGGAACCGAATTTCATTTCAGCGATCTTTCTATCGTGCTCGGGAGTAGTTGGTGGCATGCCAAAAGCTTTTAGTTCTCGTAGGTTAAAAAATACGAAGGCCACTGAGTACCTATATAAGAATTTAAAACTAAGACCTAAGAACTACCGTGCGTAATTAACCGCTCTCGTCTCGCGAATCACCGTCACCTTTACTTGTCCTGGATAAGTCATTTCGCTTTGGATCTTTTGACTGATGTCATAACTCAATTGAGTCGCGCTGTTGTCATCAACCTTATCACAGTCGACAACCACGCGCAATTCACGTCCGGCTTGAATAGCATACGACTTGCTCACTCCGGGATAAGCCAACGCCAGCTCCTCGAGCTCCTTCAATCGCTTGATGTAACTGTCGACGATTTGGCGGCGAGCACCGGGACGCGCTCCCGAAATACCATCACACACCTGAATGATCGGTGAAATTAGGGTGTTCATTTCCACCTCATCATGGTGGGCTCCGACCGCATTACATACATCGGGCTTTTCACCATACTTTTCACAAAGCTTCATGCCTAAAATAGCGTGTGGCAATTCGCTTTCCTCATCGGGCACTTTACCGATATCGTGAAGGAGGCCGGCCCGTTTGGCCGCTTTGGGATTAAGCCCGAGTTCACTCGCCATAATGGCGCAGAGGTTTGCCACCTCCCTACTGTGTTGCAATAGGTTTTGACCATACGACGAGCGGTATTTCATACGACCGACCATACGCACGAGTTCCGGATGCAGGTTGTGAATCCCCAAATCTATGGCCGTCCGTTTTCCGGTTTCAATGATCTCGTCTTCGAATTCCTTGGATGTCTTTTTAACCACCTCCTCTATCCGAGCGGGATGCATGCGCCCGTCTGTCACCAGCTTGTGCAGCGATAAGCGCGCGATCTCTCGACGAACGGGATCAAAACAACTCAAAATGATCGCCTCGGGCGTGTCGTCTACGATGATCTCTACACCTGTAGCCGCTTCCAAAGCTCGAATATTTCGACCTTCACGACCGATGATTCGGCCTTTGATGTCGTCGCTTTCGATATTGAATACCGAAACGCTATTCTCAATACTGTGCTCAACTCCAACTCGCTGAATGGTTTGCAGTACGATCTTCTTAGCCTCTTTATTGGCAGTGAGTTTAGCTTCCTCTACTTGTTCCTGAATAACGGCAATGGCTTGACTCTTGGCTTCGTCTTTCAAGGCGTCCACGAGTTGCTTCTTAGCCTCTTCAGCGGATAAACCCGATATCACCTCGAGCTGCTCAACTTGCTTCTTGTGCATCTGCTCCACCTCCTTGGTGCGCCTTTCTAGCAAATCGAATCGCTTATCGAGGTTCGATTGCTTGCTCTTCAAATCTTTGAAGTTGCGGCCATTCTCTTCGATGCGCTGCTTGAGCTTGTCCTCTTTTTCCTGAAATTTCTTCTCACGAGCCTCCAGCTTCTGATTGCGCTCGTTGATCACTTGCTCGTGCTCCGACTTCAGCTCCAAGAATTTCTCTTTGGCCTGAAGGATCTTGTCCTTCTTGATCTGCTCACCCTCCTTCTCGGCCTCTGCAAGCATCTTCGCCACCTTACCGTCACCTTGCTTTCGCAGAAAGAGCACCGCCAGGCCGAATCCGGCCAAAACGCTGATCAGTCCCCCCACGATCATGACTATTGTATTATCCATGTGTCTCAAAAAAATAAGCCCACACTACTTCACGGTTCTATTAAACCCCAATGTGACATGGGTGGAGTCGCCGACAGCATCAAGCTTCCATCGGTCCGTTGGACTCACCGCCACCAGGACGGCTACAAGGCCTGTTTTTAACTGTCTGAATCGTTGAACTCCAATAGAATATCTGTTGAGTTTAACAAACATGTGAAATAATGCGGGCTATGCATTAATGTTATGTAAAGAACTATTCAGCAAGAACGCTTGCCAACTGATCGCTCAAGGCTTCCAGCCGATCGGTAATGCCTTTATCCACTACCACGGCATTGTGCTGAGTTTGCTCCACCTTTGTGGCCAACTGCAGAGCGCACATCGCGAGCAGGTCTTGCTGATCCTGCACCGCATAATTGCGCTGGAAGTCTTTCAGCATCGACTCAATGGTCTTTGCCGCTTTGCGGACCGATTCCTCATCGGACCGTTTTATCGTGAGCGGATAAGTCCTGTTCCCAATGCTCACTTTGATCTTAAGCGTATCCGGGCTCATTTTTTATCCATTCAATTGTGCTACGCACTTATCAATTTCCCGTACTAACTCACCGATCTTTGACTTGGCGGCCTCTCGGCCGGATGGGTCACTACCCGCCAAGGTTCCCGCCATGCGGATCAGTTCATTCTCCCGTTCCATTTGCCCGACCTTTTCACGCGACTCATTGATGCGTCGCTCCGCTTCGACCAGTTGCCGTTTGAGATCTTGATTAACCGATTTGAGCTCGTGATATTTTTTCACAAACTGAGCCAAATCCGCCTCCAATTGCTCCACCGTTCGCGCTAATTCGCTCATGCAGTTCGGAATCTAGGTTACAACAAATGTAGTGTTTAGGCAGTTTGAGCGCAAACGCGGCAAGATTTATATTTCAAGGCATTAAAATGCCGCTGTTGGCCGTTAGCCATTAGCCATTGGCCTTAATACTTGGGTATTAATGACTGATGTAAGTTAACACTTGATTTCTATTCCTTAATTGGGTTGACAGTTCATGGATTCGTTGTGGTGTTTCCATGTTACAAGACATGTGTGATCTTACAGTGTTATAGGCTTCAAGAGCCTTGATCAGACATCGATCGATGTCTCGATTTCGTTTGATAAATGGGTACGGGTATTCGTTCTTGATGATTCCGTTGACTCGTTCTGCAATGGCGTTATCGAGTGGATCTCCGGTCTGGGTCATGCTGATTTGAATGTTGTACTTCTTTAGCTCACCTACGTATTCATGACAGCAGTATTGAATGCCTCTATCAGAGTGATGATACTCAGGGGTGCCTTCTGCCTTTAACGCATTCTTCAATGCTTCAAGCGTATGCCTGGAAGCTAATGTCGGGGCTAGCTTTGCGCCGACGATCTTACGTGAGTAAGCATCGGTGATCAGATTCAAGTAGGCATGCTTTCCACCTAAATCCACATAGGTGATATCGCTTACCCACACCTGCATAGGACGGTCGATGACCATCCCCTTAACTAAGTTCGAATAACGCCTGTAGATATGATTTGAGTTGGTGGTTCGAACCGGATTACGTTTCCTGCGAACCAATAGCCCATGTTCGCGTAATAGCCGCATGAAGCGGTCTCTTCCGATAACGTCAGGGTGTTCCGATAACAGCTTATGTAGCTTTCTAGAACCCATTCTCGGGTGAGCTTTACGCAACTCCCGAACAGCATAAAGGAGCCTAAAATGGCCCTCTTCACGCTCCTTACGACTATGAAGATGTTTGTAATAAGCCTGACGGCTCATACCAAGCAGTCTACATCCATACGAAACACTCTTGCGCTCGTTTACTTCTTGGACGTGGTAATAGACTTTTTTGGCAGCTCAATACCAAGCTCTTCTTCGCTGAGCTCTATGACACGTCGCAAGAGATAAGCCTTGTCCTGGGCTTCCTCCAAGGAGCGCTCCAAACGGCGTATGTAGGCCGCAGTATCCTCTCCCTCTCGCCGGAACTTTCCCTGCTCTTTCATAGGTTCCAAAATACGATTTAACGGTGGACTCTCGCAATAGCGCTTTCCATATTCACGTCCCCACCGAGTTACAGAAGCTTTACTCACATTGTACTTTCTAGCTAATTGATAACCACTTTGATCGCCTTGAACATACTCCTTGGCTACACGCAGGCGCAAGCCCATTGGATAAACCTCTTTTCTTTCCTTAATGATTGACTTAATTTGTGTCAACCTATTTCAGGACAAGACAGGAATCAATAGAAAATAAAGCTGATCGAATCTCGATATTCCTATTTTTGGCTTCAAGAATGGGTTCTGAAGGTATAATCACCACCACTGAATCCAACGCTAATAGCCATGAGCAAACGGCCAATGGCTACTTAATTCAATTCATGCGCACCTTACTCCTTCTCCTCATCACACTGCAGCTGACAGCTTCCGCTCAAGACTGGCACCCTCCACTCGATCCGCCATTGTATCTCAGTGGATCGTTCGGTGAATTGCGCAGCAATCACTTCCACAGTGGAATCGACATAAAAACGGGAGGGGTCGAAGGAAAACCGGTTTATGCGGTTGAGCGCGGCGAGATCGTCCGTATTCGAGTAGGTCCGGCCGGATTCGGAAAGGTGCTTTATATGAAACATCCCAACGGAAAAACTTCCGTTTATGCACACCTAAGTGAATTCGATTCCGTGCTGGCCGCATACGTTAAATCAGAACAATACCGACTTCAGCAGTTCGCCCTAGACCTCTATCCGATCGCAGGCCGATACACTTATCAAAAAGGCGACGAGATCGCGAAATCGGGCAATAGCGGGTCTTCGGGCGGACCTCACCTCCACTTCGAGATTCGCGATACGCGCACCGAACATCCACTGGATCCGATCGCTGAGGGATTCGAAATTGCGGATCACCGCGCTCCGCTCATGGAAAACCTGATGCTCGTGCCCATCGGCCGCGATGCGCTTTGCAATGGCGAACGAAAGACCTTCACCCTCCCGCTCATTCGATCCGGAGTTGGGGAATACCGCGTTTCGAGACCGGGCTACTACAAGCTTTCCGGAACTTGGGGATTCGCCATCGAAACGGTGGATCAGCAAGACGGCGGCTCCAATAAAAACGGCACGGTCGCGCTCAAGATGTGGCTGAACGATAGCCTGCATTACCAACACAGCATCGACGAATTCAGTTTTGACGAAACGCGCTACCTCAACAGCCTCATTACGTTCGATCAGTACAAATGCTGTAGCGACCAAGCTTCCAAACTCTACGTTGAGCCGAACAACCAACTGAGCTTCGTACAGGGGAATCCGGCCGGGTACAGCTTCAGCGACAGCAGCAGCTACAACCTTAAGATCGAGGCGAGTGACCGTGCAGGCAATCGAAGCATCTTGGAGTTCGATTTCGAAGGAATTACCCCCGAATCACAGGTATCATTGAGCGACCAACCGCTGGTGTACCCCGACGACCAGCTTTGGCTCGCCCACAACGAAGTGCACCGACTCCCCGCCGACGATGCCCGTTGCATCATTCCGGCCGGAGTGCTGTATGCCGACACTTACTTCCCCGTTGAAGTCTCTGAGCCTAGCGGCTCGATGCATAAGTCGCGCCCTTTTTTCAGCCCCGTGTACCGCTTTGGACATACCGGTATTCCTGCGCACACCTATTTTACGCTCGACCTCCCACTTGAAAGCTTGCCAACAGGCCTCCGCGAGGAGCAGCTGTGCTTTGTTGAAATTGAAGACAATGGGCGGCTCGAATGGTGGCCGGGAGATTGGACCGCGGGTCGATTCGTGGGACGAAGCCGTGAATTCGGTCGATATGCCATTACGGCTGATACGCTGGCTCCAAGCATAGACCCCGTAAACATCTTCGCCCGGAAGAACATGAATAAAGATTCAACGATCCTGGTCCGTATTAGTGATGACTTCAGCGGTATCGACCAAATTACAGGCACCATAGATAATGAATGGGTGCTGATGGAATGGAACCCCAAAACGCGCCGATTGTGGTACACCTTCGACGAGCACTGCGGACCCGGTGAGCACACCTTCGAACTTCGTGTGACCGACAACTGCAGCAATACGGCAGAGTACTTGGTGTTCTTTAGTCGTTAACCACCAACGACTCCACAAAACGCCCGTAATCCTTCTGTAGCTCCATGAGGTAGCGTCCGGCCGCGAGATCCACAATAGAAAAGTCCTTTTTATATGGGCCTGCGGCCCTATGCACGGCTTCGCGACCCACCAGACTTCCATCCGCGGCGTAGATTGTCACGGTCAAATTAGACCGATACCTCAATTCAACATCCAGGGTAAAGTGGTCCGCGGTCGGATTTGGATATAGTCGAAACCGTATTTCATCCCTTTGTTTTACCTCATCAAGGTTCACGGTATTGTTGAACTCAAGGGCGCCAAGATCGGTGTGGGATCCCGAAACTCTGCTAGAACCCGATAAATCAAAAGGAATGGGAACAGGAAAGGAATCTATTCCGGCGTCGATACACAGAGACCAAGGTAGCAAGGTATAATCATGATTGCCAGGCGCACTAAACTCAGGTGCTACACTTAGTTCACCTGATCCCGGAATAGGGCTAAGAGCCCCCGAATAAATGGGCAGTGATAAATTTTCGTTGTACTCATACCAATAAGGACTCGTCATCTGCCATATGTTATTATGATAGATACGCAAGGCATTCAATTCAGTCGAATCTGAAGCAATCAAATGAATTCCGATGGCTTAAGACCAGAACAATTGGATAGATTTGTTCTGTAATGCCTGTAAAATATAGCAAACTCAGCGATTACAAAATC
>JAGWBA010000111.1 GCA_021296215.1 Flavobacteriales bacterium | reverse complement strand
AAGAATCTATCTTTAATCAAACCCAATTATTAACTAACAAAACCGCATTGTTGGTCTGAAATATGGGGAGTATTACAGTCTGACGATTTTTTCGGAACTTAGAATCTAATGAGCCGAGAAGAATTATGAGTGCGATAACTACCATTGAAGAGCTGATCGATACCCTGAGGAATGGCTCGGGTAACGAAGGTTATATGGGTATTATGAAGCGGATCAACTTCGATCTAGAGGGCGAAATTTTGCCACTCTGCAAATGGAGCGAAGAGCACTACACCCGTATTCCGCTCTTCCGCAACAGCGACTGCGAGCTACTACTCATGTGTTGGGAGCCGCATCAAACCTCGCCGATCCACACCTACGACTATCAGGAAGGATGGATGTACATCTTACAGGGCGAATTGTGTATTGAACAGTACTTCACCTCCATGGTCGAGAACAAGCTCAAACTCATCGAAAGCACGCACCTACCTGAAAAATCGATTCCCTACCTCAACGATTACATTGGATTCCATCGCGGCTTCAACTGCGTCAACCGACGCACGATCAGCCTCCACATCTACAGCCTCCCTATCGACACGTGGCAGGTCTACGACGAAGAATCGAAGCGCGTGCATTCCATGAGCGTTTGGAACGACCCCAAAGAGTAACGACCAAGGAAATACTTGTGCGGAGCATTGCTGTGGATATGCGCCTACGGCGCGATCCGCAACTGCGCGCCTCCGGGTCGATTTCCGTGCTAGGGATCGGGCCCAATCATTAATCTGTACAAGTTATAGAGAATTCAGTGTTTAAGATCAAAGTACGGGGCAAAAAAAGTCCCGCCGCGGCGGGACTCCCATCTTAGCGATTTTAAGCTTTCCCTTTTAGCATTAAATCCCAGTACATAAAGGGTAATCCGTACTTCTTCAGCATCCACATGCTCCACTTCTCTTTCGTCGTATCGACAAAAGTAGAGATCATAGGATCGCTCATTCTCTTGTTTTCGTAGCCAAACTCCGCCAAAACCATTCGGCCGTAAGCGTTCACGAGCGGACAAGAACTATACCCTGTATAACCCAAATTATGCGCATGTCGTCCTTCGAGCATGTTCAAGATATTATCCACGACTACAGGAGCTTGCTTGCGGACGACCGCGCCCGTTTTAGCCGTTGGCAAGGCCGCTGAATCGCCGAGTGCAAATACATTCTCGTAATTCGGATTTTGCAATGAGTGAATATCGACGTTGGCCCATCCCTTACTCGCCCCGTCTTGGTGGGCGATCTTTGATCGCTTCACAAAGTCTGGTGCACTCTGAGGAGGTGCCAAATGAAGCATGTCGAATTCGAGTTCCTCAACTGAAGTTACGGGTTCGCCGGTATTGGTCAGAACCATACAACCGGTATTGTCGTATTTAACTACTTCGTAGGTCGCTACTTTCTTTTCACCGTCGATCTTCACCAACTTATGGTGAAAGCGCGTATCGATATCGTAGCACTCGACCACCTTCTCCAGGGTAATGGCGAATTCCTTAACCCTAAAGATCACCGATCCGGGAGATGCAAAGATGATGTCGCTATTCTTGTGAAGATTGTGCTTGCGCATGTAGTGAGCGGCCAAGAATATGATCTTCATCGGTGCTCCGCCACACTTAATAGGAGTTGCCGGTTGGGTAAACAGTGCTGTTCCGCCCTTCCAATTTTTCAGGATATCCCAAGTGTACTCCGGATCCACATAGTTCGAACAGACGTTGTTCTTGCCCATGGTCTCCTGAAGGCCTTCGATTCCATCGAGATCGACTTGAATACCCGGTGCTACAACGAGGAATTCGTACTGCACCTCTTCTCCACTCCGCAAGACCACCTTGTTGTTGTCTGCATCGATATCTCCAGCATACTCTTTGATCCGGGTAACTCCGGGTGGAATCAAACCAGCTTCATCGCGCTCGGTCTTCTTCATGTCATAGGTTCCAGCGCCTACCAAGGTCCATGCGGGTTGGTAGTAGTACTTCTCAGACGGCTCAATGATCGCGACGTCCAAGTCTTTTTTCTTACGCATCAACTGCGCAGCCACCGTGATTCCGGCAGTTCCTCCACCGATGATGACGATTTGATGATTCTTCATAGCGTTTGAGTATAAAATTCAAATTAGATACTCCCTGCAGGCTCTTGATTGACCGAGATCCACTAGCGCAATTCGAGGGGGCGAAAATAGTCTCGGGATTCACCCCTGAATCCCGGGGCACGCTATGAACCTACTAGATGCTTAAAGCATCGTGGAAGGGCAAACGTACTCGGTCATTGGAAGATCGGTCTTCTCAATGGCCTCAAACCCTCCGGCCACGTCTACCGAATTGTGATAGCCCCGTGCCTTCAGGATGCTGATGAATACCATACTTCTGTACCCACCAGCGCAATGAACATAGTACTTGGTACTCTTGTCCAAGTCATTCATATGATCGTTAATGAAATCGAGCGGCATATTTTTAAAGCCCTCGATATGTTGACTGTCGTACTCGCTTTGTTTGCGCACGTCGAGCATATTCACATGGTCATTCTTTACGAGCGAGCTCAGCTCCGTAGCCGTAACCTGCTCTATTTTCTCGACCTCGCGGTCGGATGATACCCAAGCGTTAAAGCCGCCATCCAGGTAGCCGATGGAATTATCGTATCCAACACGGCTCAAACGAGTCACAACCTCTTCTTCGCGACCCGGATCGGTCACCAACAATATCGGTTGCTTGAGATCGGGGATCAGCGTTCCTACCCAAGTAGCGAAGCTTCCGTCGATCCCAACGAAGATAGATCCGGGGATATGGCCGTCGCGGTACAGTTCTTCCGAACGGGTATCCAGGATCAATGCATCAGTAAGTTCAGCGGATTTCACGAAATACTAGACGTTGAGTGGATTCAAACCTCGGTCCATGACCTCCTCGAATGGGTCGTAACCCATTTTATTCATTACCGCATTCTTAGGGAAGTACTGCGGCGGGGCGGCCAAACCGTCAGTAACCTCTTGAACGAACTCCTCGCGTGACATATCCGCCCGCAGGGCGTAATTGGTTTTTAAGCTGGTGACCAAGTGTATCGATGGTCTCATCGCTCATCTTTTTACCACAAGCCGAGCCGGCGCCGTGTCCCGGATAAACGATCACGTCTTCGGACAGGGTCATGATTTTGTTGCGGAGCGAATCGAACAGGTGGCTAGCCAGGTCCTCCCGGCTCAAATCGGTCTTGACGGGGAGGTCAGGACGCCCAACATCACCAATGAACAAGGTGTCGCCGGTGAAAATAGCGTGCTCGTTGCCCTCGGGATCGATCACCAGAAAAGTAATCGACTCCATGGTATGTCCGGGAGTGTGAAGGATCTTGATCTTCACATCGCCAAGGGGAAGCAGCTCTTCGTCTTTCGCAACGTAGGCTTCATAATTCGGCTGGGCAGTTGGCCCAAAAACTATTTGTGCACCGGTGCGCTTTGCTAGGTCGAGGTGACCCGAAACGAAGTCGGCATGGAAGTGTGTTTCAAGAACGTACTTGATCTTTGCGCCGTTTTGCTCGGCCCTATCGATGTAAGGCTGAGTTTCACGAAGTGGATCAACGATTGCGGCTTCGCCATTCGATTCAATATAGTAGGCTGCTTCTGCTAGACAACCCGTGTAGATTTGCTCTATTTTCATTTGGGGGCGAATGATTAATGATTCAACTTCTCCAAAATTACACGGATGTCGCGCCAGACTTGGTGGTATCTGTCACATTGCAACCTAATATTTGTCAGTTTCACGGCTGACAATTGTATCAGTGAGGTATTTTTCGCGCAGCATACCGTAGGCAAGAGTACCCGGAAGAGCACTTATAATGACCGCGATGATCACTGGAACGCCGTAGCCCGATAAAATGAACATTGGGCCCGGGCATGCCCAGGTCATGGCCCATCCCAAACCAAACCAAAGATGATACCTCCAAAAAGATAGCGAGGAATACTCGGTTTTTTATCGAACAAGCACATCTCCTCGCCATACCAAGGGTGAATGTGGTATTTCTTTATGAACCACACAAAGAATATCCCGAGCGCTACGGCCGACCCGATGACCCCGTACATGTGAAATGATTGAAACTTGAACATCTCGTAAATCCGATACCAGGAAACTGCCTCGGCCTTGGTCAGTACAATGCCAAAGAGGACACCGACAAGTAGGAATTTTAGGTATTTCATTGCGTTAGAAATAAATGTTCGTAATAAGGTTAAAGTGGTGGTAATTATGTCGATTGTGGATCAGTGCAGGCAAAGCATTATTCGAAGCAGATGCATACCCTCCATCGAGTAATCTAGGGAGTGTTCACTAAAGTGTGTCATTGGTTAAAAATCTATCTTCAAAATAGTCACATAAATCCCTGCGGACATTAG
>JAGWBA010000110.1 GCA_021296215.1 Flavobacteriales bacterium | reverse complement strand
CCGACTCTACGATTGTGAAGTACTCCAATAGCTCACTCGGAAAAACATGCCCCGGGGCTTCCAATACCAAATCCCCCATATCTTTTGAACGAAATGTAGCAATTCTTCAAACGCTCCCCACAAAATGGACGTGCCCCGTTTGTCTTAGCTGATCAATTTCTTATATCTTCGACAAGTATTGGAGCCAATATTCGTGAAGCCTCTGCCGCAGTACGTCGCAAAGATTTCGTGAATAAAATGAGTATAGCATCCAAAGAAGCTCGAGAGAGCTTGTACTAGATCGATATCTTCCAAAAATCAGAAGACTTGGACTTGAACATTCCGGGGCTTTCGACCCTTCAAGACGAATGCTCCCAATTATGCCGTATGCCTACCTCAATCGTAAAAACGATTAACGTTGGGGAAGAAAGTGAAAGAACGCAACTTAGAACTAAGAACTCAAAACTAAGAACTAAGATTTCGGCTTCAAATAAGTCGAAATCCCGGCCACATAACCCTCAAAGGCCTTTATGCCCGCTTTGGTCACGAAACACTCCGTCTTGGGGTAGTTATTCACAAAGGACTTCTCCACGGAGATGTAGTTCGATTCTTTGAGCTTCTTGATCTGTATGCTGAGATTACCTCGCGAAGCACCTGTTTTTTCGAGTAGGAAATTGAAATCGGCCTTTTCGACTCCGATCAATAGCGACATGATAGAAAGCCGGAGCTGATTGTGAAGTAAGGGATCGAGATCAGGCAGCATCCTTTTTAAACTTAAGTCGAAGCATATAACCAGGAATGAGGTAGGTGGCGATCATCGAGGTGGCGATCAATAACAATTGCACCTCAAAGGATTGATAAAAGGCAAAAATACCCATTGCCCAATTAAAAACACCTCCCCACATCAACGGCATAAATCGAACCATTCCGCCCGATACGAACAATGCCCAACCCCACAGCAAAAATAAAATGGGATAGACCTCATCCCAGCCCATCCGTGCCCCTTGCACCAACAAAGCGAGCATTACCACGACCATCCCACCCCACAGATAAGCCATTAAACGGTCGGTGTAGGTGGTAACGGTCGACTTCTTGCCTTGCCGATATCCCATGAACCCGGCAATTATTCCGCCCGCGGACATCAAAATCGGCCAAGGAACCCACGCCAGTTCCGGGATTCCCATTTGAATGAGCACATAATGGATTACTGCCGCCAAGGTCACTAAATATCCCCACAGCAGGTAGTGTGAACTGTTGTCGGTCAACCTATTTTGCGCAGTCTTGATCATCCCGCCGATTAGGCGGAGACTTTCTTCATGGGTTAATTCTTCTTGTTTCATGTTTCAATTTTTTCTGGTTCAAATTTTTCGCTCCAACGGCCGTGCGCATAACACAGTAGCCCCAATATTCCATAGATCCGGCCCGGCACAGCTATTCGCCCTCCAATTCCGGTAGGAGCCAGCACAATACTTAGCAGTCCGACCAGCACGAAAATGGCGTAGTGCCTCTCATACAGGTTTCCGGTGTATGCCATTTCCTTTTCCCTGTTTTTTTTGGCCCTGCGGGCCGATGAGAAGTACATCATGCTTATGCAGAGGGTTAGAGCGGCGAAGCCGATTCCGTACCAAACGAACACCTCGAGGAACTCATTCCACGTGAGGTTTGCGGCGTGTGAACGGTCGAAGCCCAGAAATCCGTTGATGAAATTCGTGGCGAGAAATTTCATGGGATACACGTAGTAAAGCACCACGGACAGCAATACGAAATTCCAAAATTTGACTCCACTCGTGACCACCGGAAACCTGTCGAAATAGGCCCGATGAACATCCCAGATCAACAACAAGGCCATGAAACTGAGTCCGAAGGCCAAGAATCCACGCAGGTTGTCTAGAAGATCGGCAAAGCTTTCGGGCACCTCGAGGGAGACGACCAATAGCGTCGCCGAAAAGGCGAATACTGCGTCAGAGAACGCTTCGAGCCGAGAGGCTCCGGTTTTAATCAATGGCTTCATATTTTTCTACGGTCATTTGCATAAAGGGATAGCGCTCATTGGAGTCCTAGGGTTTAAAGAAACCTTGTTCAACCCGGGTACCGTTTCGCGCATCCACATCGTATTCAACCCTTCCACCGGGCACATCGAACCCCCATGTGAAGAATCCAGGCTCTTTGAGATCGATATCGGCGATGACTCCGCCATCGCGCTGCGTAAATGCGTGAATCTTGCAGGATTTGACCTCACGATCCCAGAACAAGAGGCCTGCGGCCGAAAAGACCACTTCCTTCGTTTCAACGTCCTTCCCCGTTCCCTGAATTATCACTACGGTATTGCCGGCCCCGAACTCGATATCTTCGAACTGAAGGAATTCGGTCGTTTCACGAGTTTGTGGGTCCATGACCCATCCACTTCCCTTCCACAGGCCATTCATCCAACCAAAATCGGCCTCGACGTTCTGTGCTTGTAGCAAGGGAAGCCCTATCAACAGAGCTAAAAGGGTAAGTGTTAAGCGTTCCATAATCATTGGATTTGTGTTTGTTTCGGTTCAAATATAAACTTGTTTACTTTATAAACCAAATTGATTAAAGCAAAATTTTATGCAGATTTGAGCTTACTGCCACAGCCAATGAAAAGAATATGCCTTTGGTCCGGACCTCGAAATGTCAGCACAGCACTGATGTACAGCTTTGCGCAGCGGTCCGATACATCCGTTATCGACGAACCTTTGTACGGTCCGTATCTGGTCCGCACCGGAGTGGATCATCCGGGTCGCGAGCATTTGATGGAGGAGCTCGATCTCGATGTCGACAGTTGTATCGAACGATTCACCTCCACGCAATATGATTCAAAGGTTCTATTCGTCAAGAATATGACACATCATCTCGAAGGAATCCGAGATCACAGTTTTTTAGAAAGTCTTTCTAACATTTTCCTCATTCGGGATCCAGAACAAATGCTTCCGACCCTGATCAAGCAAATCCCGCACCCTACCCTACTCGACACGGCTTACGAAAGGCAGCATCAACTTTTTACCGAGTTACAAAGCAAAGGTGAGGATTCGCTTGTTATTGACTCCCGGAATCTACTAATCAATCCGCAGGGCATTCTCAAGCTCGTTTGTGAGCGTTTCCAGATCCCATTCGAGGTGTCCATGCTTTCCTGGCCTGCGGGTCCGCGACCCGAAGACGGTCCTTGGGCACCCTACTGGTACCACAACCTCCATACAAGCACCGGGTTTCAGCCCTACCACCATAAAACAGAGCCCATGCCCGACTTTCTGGCACCGCTATTGCGCACCTGCAAACCACATTACGATGCCCTTTACGAACACGCAATTAACTCCTCAGTGCATGCCTGAATACATTCCTTTACCCGATGAACGAAACCGCGAAATAATGGTCTGGATCGACGGGAACCTTTACCCTCGCGACGAAGCCAAAATATCTGTCTTCGACAGCGTCGTTCAGGGGGGCGACGCCGTTTGGGAGGGACTAAGAGTCTATAATGGACGCATATTTAAATTTGAAGAGCATCTCGATCGCCTATTTCACAGCGCGCATGCCATGGCTTTTGAAGGGGTCCCTAGTCGGGACGATGTGAAGCGTGCGGTATTTAAGACCCTGGAGGTCAACGGTCAGATGGACGAAACCCATATTCGACTCACCTTGACCCGAGGTCGAAAGGTCACGAGCGGCATGAGTCCGCATTGGAACAAGTACGGTTGCTCCCTGATCGTGCTAGCCGAATGGAAAAAGAAGATCTTCGACGGTAAAATGCTTCGGCTTATTTCTTCGAGTATCAGAAGAAATCCGCCCATGTGCATTGATTCCAAGATCCACCACAATAACCTCATTAATAATATACTGGCAAAGATCGAAGCCAACGTCGCGGGAGTCGATGATGCGGTGATGCTCGATCTATATGGATTCGCCTCTGAAACCAATGCCATGAACCTCTTCATCGTAAAGGACGGAAAGCTATTTACTCCCTTTGCCGATGCCTGTCTACCGGGTATAACAAGAGCGACCATTCTGAGAATCGCAGCGGAAAAGAAATTCCCGCACGGCGAAAAGAACCTGAGCATTACCGAACTGTATACGGCCGACGAATGCTTCACTACCGGATCCATGGGCGAGGTGAGTCCAGTCGCCGAAATCGATGGTCGACGAATAGGTACTGGCCGCGTAGGCCCCATTACAGAGCAATTTCAATCCTGGTACACTGAGCTTACGGCTACGGAGGGAGAATCTATAGTTCTTAGTTCTTAGTGTTGAGTTCTTAGTTGGCCACTGGCCCATGGCAGTGAGCCGTGGGCTCTAAGCCATAGGCTATAAGCTTTAGCTTTAACTTTGGCTCCGGCTATTGATTGGGCTATTGAAGTTCTTATGTTTCGATTAACGATTCCACCCTCAACTCCCGCCCGGGAGAGTCTGTTCAGAAAAGTGTGTCACTTAACTTAGTGATATGAAAAAGCAAGAAATATCGAAAGCCGGCTTACAAGA
>JAGWBA010000109.1 GCA_021296215.1 Flavobacteriales bacterium | reverse complement strand
GATACGAAACTGTTCCTCTATAGACTCCAAAAAGTATTCGCCTGATCCTGCTACTCCCCATAAAAAAGACCTGATCCCTCTCTTGACCAATGTATTCCATGCATTTTAGCTGTATGGGAAGATGTCTTTTGTTTTGGGAAATTCCTTTGTCTACAAAAGCTACGAAAGCACTGTCGTTAATGTCCAGGTGGTTTACGGCTTCGAACTCTTTCTTAGGTAAAGCGTCGTCCACCGGTGTGCCGTATAGGTACAAATGCGCTACCTCCGTCACGGCAAACTTTTCCATAGTTTCGAATTTTCGGGTTACCCTACTGAATTCCATGTTGAGCTCAGGTCGTTCATCGAGCACTTTGGCCATGTCGTTCAACTGGCGTTCGTGCTGATTACTCAAAGCGAGCTGGAGCAGTCCAAAGTCGATTTGTTTCAGATTTTCTTCGTCGATACCGAAAAGGCCACCAATAAACTTGAATGGTGCTTTGACGATGTTCAAAGCAATGTTCTTAATGGCGGTCCAAATGGCTTTTGAATAGTCGTATTCCGGATCGTCGAGATTTCACTCGACCGGGACATTGAGCACGATGTTTCCGTTCTTGTCCTTTAGGAGTCCGACTGCTAATCGAACTGGAAAAGAGTAAATAGCATCGTAGTCCGATTTCTGTCCAAAGGTAAAATCGTCCAAAACGATGTTGTTGCTACTTACGATGTGATTGTCGCGAATGGCCGTCTTGTTTTCATAAAGCACCTTACCTTGATTGATCGGATGTGCGACATAGAGATCGGAATACGGGGTAAATGGAGACAATTCTGTTCCGTATACTTTGTACTCGATGTCCATGTCTTTCAGATTACTCGTGTAGGACCGAATAAATCCTTCGAAGCGTCCAACTTGATTCAAGGTCGCCTGAGTGCTGATTTGGAGGTATTAATCGTGAGAGTCAATGCCCTCCGCATTCATTGCTAAATCTGTAACTTCATAGCGGAATGCATCGCGGAAGGTGTAGTCGTTGTAGATAAAAGAACTCTTTGAGACCTCAAAATGGTTGAGTTTGTAATCCGCGTCATTATAGGTCTGCGCAAAATGCTCCACATACGCGGCGGCAATAGAAAATGGGTTGTTATAGTTGACGGCTTCGCCGGATTTAAGGGTGTCCGGTCCTTCTTCATTGATGAGCGGAAGGGTGATTCGCGTATATGAATCGGTTACGCCACTACCTTCGTTCGGAAAGACTTCGTACAAACCCCGAAACCCTTCTACGGTCAAGTCACCCAAATCGAATTCGACCGAATAGAGGTCAAAGGAGTCGAGCCCCAAATGTAGGCGGTCCAATCCGACCGGCTCGTCGCCGAATTTGTCGATCATTTGAACTTGGCTGACTTCCAAGAATCCATGAATTTGGATGTCGCTTTCCTTGGCCCATCCACCGCGCGCGGTCATGTCCATGGTCATGAACCCCTCCAAATCTTCGAGCTCGAGATACGCGAGTAAAAAAGGTTCGAGAAACTCGAAATCGAAATTCTCCACAACGATTCTGGATACAAAAGCCGAGTCCAGAGGCTTCAACTCTGTATCGAGGACGAAGTATCCGCCCGTGCCAATGTGAAAATTCAGGTGAGTCCCCATTCAACTCGATGTGTCGCCGGCCAAGGGAATGTGTATGTTGAAACTGTCAATGTGGAGGTCGGGCCGGAGGTCGTTTTGGTAATTGATGGCTCCGCGCGAAAGGCGGTAATTCTCGAGTGCAACATTCCACTTTGCCTTCGATGCTGCCGTATCGGTATTGACCGTTTGGGTGCTGTCGCTTTCGAGGAGATCGTCGAAATTAAAAGCGGTACCGTGCTGTACAATATGGAACGAAGGTGATTCGACCTCAAGTGATTTAAAATGGATGAATTTACGGGGGAGACCCCAAAGATGTAGGTCGAGGAACGGGCGATCGAAGGCAATGAAGCTTTGACTGGTGTCTTGTTCGCGCATATCGAAACCGATCACCTCCACTTGACCCGTGAGCCAGCCGATATTAAGATCCTGCATGGTGATCTCGCGACCAACTAGTTCGAGATCGTGTTTTTCGATGTATCGGTGAATGAGCCCGGATGCTAGCGAAAGGATTGCGATCAATAGCAATACAAAAGTACTGACGACCCCCAAAGTCCATTTTTGCCAACGCTTCATACAGCAGATTTTACGGCGCCATTAATCTGTTTTTTGCAAAGACATGATCGGCTGGCCGTTTTGGTCAATTAAATATAAGCGTTGCCCATCGCGCCGATAGGCGCTAATACGTGAAATACTCGTTAAGAAACTCTTTTCGACCGAACGAGGGCACATCCGCTTGGTCATGGCTAAGGGCTCGACGATTCGAAGTTCGCCGACCGCCGATTCAAGGGAGCCATTAAAGTGATTGCAGCTGGTATATCCGCTAATGCGGCCTTCAGCCGGATAAAACTCGATTCGCGGATGTTCGACCCCTTTTGGAATGGGGGTGGTGCCGATGGCGTAAACCACCCATATGTCGTGCAAATCTCTTTCTACACGATCCATTCCGAGCGGTTCGGGCTTGTAGGTCAGTACGGGTTCGTCGCCTTTATAGAGCAGGAGTTCTTCACCGATGAGTTCGTAACGGTCAACAGATAAAAAATGCTTTTTGAATTTGACGTCGAAGTTGTTGCCACAGTACATTTGGGTACTGATCCCGGGTTTGAAGACCGATGTTCCGGGATCGAATGAGATTTCGCCTCCAATTCCGTTGCAGCCATCGGTAGCCGAATAGGTTCCTTGCAGGAGGTCGATGCTGAGTGACGGGACTTTGAAAGCTGAATCGAGTTCTGCTCCTTGAATATCGGTTAGTACCCAGTTGGTCTTGAGGCGTTGGGTGTCGTCCATGAGATGTCCGCAACCGTTCAAGGTGATAGAATCATCGAGCTGCACGGAAACGGAATACGGGTACGATTCATCGGCCATGGTATCGAGGCAATTCTCTTCGGATATCCGAACGACTAAGTGGTGCGCTTCCGTAATGGCGCTGAGAGTGAGGTCTCGCGACTCACGATCAATGGTTCGGCCCGGGAAGGGCGTCATCACAGGTTCGTCACTTCCCATGCGGTGCAACTGCAAACCGCGTTCGAAGTCGACCGTTAAATGCCAGAAGGGCTCGTTGCCTTGGGCCTTGAAATCGATCGGAATGTAGGAACTCAAGGACATTTCCGAGGTTCTAACGACGACCTCAACGGGAGTGCCATCGAACCGAGCTGGTGTGGCGATGTCGTTGATCATTCTGAGTTTGCCATCGTGTGAGATCCGCGCCATGACTTGATATCTACGACCTTCTTCAATGAGCGAGGGGTCGTATTTGAGACTGTATTTCATGGGAGGCGTAGAGGCCAAAAAAGTATCTGTGGCGATGACGGTTGCGGAAATGTCCGCGATACTCGCATCGATGAGCTGAACCACGACTTCAGCATCGGCCGGGAGCATGACCCGTTCGCGATACGTGACGGTACCTTCTAGCGAACGTTCGGCTGATACGGTTGCCTTGGAGCCGTTACAGGCCGAAAGTAGACATCCTGCCGCTAGGCAGAAAAATAAAATGGAGATGCGGTTCATTTCTTCGAGGGTTTCAATAAAAACGTGAGCGGGGTCATCAATCTTGCGTTCCAGCTTTTTTCGTCGTGTGCCGCACCGGGGAATAATTCGGTGTTCCACTGCTTGGGATTGCGCCAGCCCTGCTGTTTCATGCGCTCATCGATCATGGCTTGGGCAGAGGCGTATTGCGCGTCGAGCACTTGATCGCCGTAATCCATGTAGGTGCGGTGGGTACGCGGATCGGGAAGGTTTTGGGTCATGTAATCGGCGAAGGTGACCGTGATTTCGGGGGTGAATTCAAACACGCCGACGAAGTGGGCCGATATGCAGGCGGCAGCGCAGAAGACGTCGGGGTATTCGCACAAAGCGTACATGCTTATGAGTCCGCCCATGGACGAGCCCATAACGTATACGCGACTTGGATCGGTGCTGTGTTCTGCATGTACGAAAGGCAGTACCTCATCGACGAGATACTTGAGGAAGTCGTCGGAGGTGGGTGCCGCGCCCATACGTAAGTTTATAATGGAATCGGCCCATGTTTTCGGAAGGGCATCGAAGGGTTTTCGCGGGTAGTATTCGCGATAACGGATGTCGGGAATGTTCCAGACCCCTACAATGATGGCCGGAGGAAGTTTTTGGTCTATAATCGCTTGGCCGAGTACTTCGTCCACTCCCCATTCTTGCTTGTTCCGGGTGGTATTGGCGTCGAACAACATTTGACCGTCGAACATTGCGATGACCGGATACTTCTTGGCGGAGGTGTAGTTCGGCGGAAGCCAAATGGCTAAGGGGCGATGCGGTACCAGTTCGTAGGGAAAGGAGTCGAGGTAGACGATCGTTCCCTGCGTGACTGTTGGTTCTTGGGCGTAGGCAATGCTGACCACAAAACTCCACAGAACCGTCAAGGATAAAATGAGGCGGTTTTTCATGGAATTAAGATACTAAGTAGTTCTTAGTTCTTAATTCTTAGTGTTTAGTTGGATGTCCGTCCCTGATATAGGTTGACCAAAAATCAACATGTATCGTGAAAGCGAATTTAAGGAAGATCAAAAAGGGACGT
>JAGWBA010000108.1 GCA_021296215.1 Flavobacteriales bacterium | reverse complement strand
AATAAATACCTGCAAGCTGCATGAGACTTGATAAACTATATTTGAACAAATTCTGTCCTAATAATTGGGGTATCTACACACTAGTGTTTTAAGCTAACGACTACACCGACCTCCTATGGAAACTCTTGGAGTTAAAGAAAATTTAAAACACTGTCAGAAACACTGTCAGAAACACTGTCAGCTAAACTCGTGTGTGATGCTATTCTTATCTTAGCATCAAAGAAGTAAAAACTTGACAGTCGTTGGCTGCTTAGTGCGTGAAAGCCGCACTGCGGCTTAAAAAGAAAAAGGCAGACAACTTTGGTCGCCTGCCTAACTCTCAGCGATCCCTACAGGATTCGAACCTGTGACCGTCTGCTTAGAAGGCAGATGCTCTATCCAGCTGAGCTAAGGGACCGAATTTGGAGTGCAAAGATAGTCAATTGAGTACTTTTTTCGGTTATCAGATGATCTGGCTATTTAAACTCAACGGTAAAAAGAGAGGTGCCTCGATCATTCAGAGTGCCTCTCTTAATACCATATCGAGGTGCTATCATTTCACCGCGAAGGAGATACGTGTGGTAGCCCATTCCAGATGTATCATACCATCGGACACGCGGTATCTGAGAGTTTCAACATGATCGATCTCGGTGACTTCCGCATCGGTTTCCAATACGTTCTTCGAAGTATCGAGGTTATAAGCACCCCACTGATCCGATACCGAATTCAACATTATAGGCCATTTGCCTTCTTCTTTGGGCATGGTAAAGAAAGAATAGGTTCCGGCCGCTACTTTGTTGCCGTTGATCATAACGTCTTCGGTGAACGTAATCGTAGTGGCTTTATCGGCACCCGCTCGCCACACCTTATTGTAGGGCAAAAGGTCTCCGAAAATGACGCGCTCACGGACCGATGGCGCATTGTACGTAATGGTAACTCCCACGTTTCCAATTTTTCCTTGAGTGGTTTGGAATGGGCTCTTCTTGTTCTGAGCTTGCGTACTCAGTCCTCCAAGTACGAGCAAGAGCGATAAAACAGCTGCGATTTTCTTCATTTCAACAGAATTGTTTTTAATTCAGGTCATTTAGTTGGTTCTATATATCTACCGATCGAGCCCCTAAGTTAAGAGATTTTCAAGTGATCTTCGTATCCACTAACCTTCAAGGGCCCCCGATGTTCAAAGTGCGGCTACCTCAAGCTACTCACTAGTGATTTTACAAAGTCAATGGCTCTCCGGAAATTAAAAACAACGCCCCGCGGCAACCATCCATGTGAAGCGGGCAATGCAAACCCTTCGGAAGTTGAACTATTCATCATCCTCTTCCCTAAGCTCCTGTAAAATGCCGTTTACATCGGCATCGACATTGGCCAGCTTCTTCTGACATAATTCCAGCAACAGCTTGGCGCGCTTTACTTTAGCCGTGAGCTCATCCACCGTAACATCGTCGTTCTGAAGGTCGCTCAAAATGCCTTTGAGCTCACCGTATGCCGTTTCATAATTCAGTTCTTCGCTCATCGATCTTCGTGATTTTACTAGTAATGAATTTATCGATCGTTTCGGTAGTCATTTCATCGCCCACCTGAACGGCCATACCCCGTTTCAGCCAATCCCCGTTTACGCGAGTCATGCTGTAACCGTACTGCAGCACTTGATCGGGGGCAACTGCCTTCAACCGAAAATACAAATTGTCGAGGCCATCTCTCGAACGCCGCACCTTCAGCGGAGCCCAATGCAGCAGCTGATCGCTCAGTTGTGTTAGTTCTCTCGGTGCATCAATATGCAACATGCGGTCAGATTCGCCGGCGATCAATTGGCGGGTTCTTTTAAGGCCCTCGCGGGCCGATGCAGCCCTTTGCTGGACCAATCGACCTAGGCGTTGGGCATCAGTACTCATCTGCATTATTCGCCACCTTAGGGCCGCGGTCGGTTTCGTGAGCAGGGTAGAGGTGGCCTCTTGCAGTTCCGATGCAGCACGGTGTCTGATGTCCTGAACGGCACTCGAAAGCTCTTTCTTGAATTGCTGCAGGCGTCCTAAGAAATTAACGGCTCTATCGATAAAGAAGTAGGCTGATGCCGTTGGTGTTTTGAGGTAGGTGTGCGCCACCAGATCGGCGACGCTGATGTCGGTTTCGTGTCCAATGCCTGTTATTACCGGGAGTGAGCAACGAGCTATTGCAAGTGCAAGTGGCTCCTGATTGAAAACATCCAAATCGATTTTAGAACCACCTCCTCGCAAGATAGCAACGCATTCGTAACGATGAGCATTGAGTTTTTCGAGAGCGTTGATGATCTGGGGTTGAGCTTTGTCTCCCTGAACGGTCACAGGAATTACCTCCACGGCGAAATCAAACCCCCAATGGTTGCGTTCGAGCTGTTTCACAAAATCCTGGAGTCCGGCCGAGTCGGGGGCTCCGATCAACGCGATACGCTGGGTCACCAGAGGGAGCGAGTGTTGTTTGTTGGTTTCAAAATGCCCATCGCGCCGTAGGCGCAGAATCGTTTCTTGTTTGCGTTTTTCTATTTCCCCGAGAACGGCGCCGAGATCGATGTTGAGGATCGTTAAGCTTAGCCCGAAGCGCTTGCTGAATTGGATTCCGGCCTTGAACACGATCCCTGAACCGGGTTTCATGAGGGCGTCGAATTCGTTACCCAGTTCCTTTCGAACGCCATCGAGTGCGGTCTTCCAGATCATGCCGCGCATTTCGGCGCGTATTACTTCTTCGTTGGCATCGACCAAATTCAGGTACGCGTGGCCGCTAGGGGCCATGCGGAATTCGCTGATCTCGGCCCGGATCCAGAAGAACTTGTCGCCGTAGAATTGAGTGATCATACGCTCCAGACTGGCGCTGATCTCTTCGAGCCGGTATATCTTTTTGTCGTTTTGCGTTTCGGGCATGCCTAAAGATAGGACTTCAGCTGCAAAACGATGCGCGCAACGGCCGGACAAACCTCGGTATTCTTGCGCGTGAGGTCGAGAATCTGATGCATGTTCTTTCGGTCGGTATGCGGATACTCACGGCATGCACGAGGCCTAAAGTCGTAAATAGAGCAGTAGTTATCGGGGCCTAAGAATGCGCAGGGCGAGCGCTGTAGTACGTAATCGTCGTCCGAATCGAGCCGCAAATACTTTTCTATAAAGGCAGAGGGCTTCATTCGCAAATGACTTGCGATACGGTCGATATCGCGATCGATGAAGATCGGACTCGTGGTTTTGCAACAATTGGCGCAATCCAAACATTCTATTTCCTCGAAAGCTTCGTAGTGAGCTTCCTGAAAATGATCGTCGAGCTTATTGGGTGTTTTTCGCTTCCAGCGAGCGAAGGTCTTTTTGATGCTTTTACCTTCGCTTTCGGCACGTTCGAGATATTTGCGGTAGTCGCTATTCATAGATCCCCGTTCTCTTCTTCGCGAAAGAGGGGATGAACGAATGGCAAGGCTGGAACTTTGGCCTGTTTGGCGATCTTGATGAAGTCCTTCAAGGCCGGATATTGATGCATGGTGAGGTAGTTGCCCAGTTCTTCCTTCTTTTTGTCGTTCTCTTCAGCCTCTACGCCTATGAATGGCAAGTGCAGGTTGTAGCACGACTTAATGTCCCAACTGGCGTCACCAACGTACACGATTCGTTTAAAGTTGTCGACACTGTGCTTTTTTTTGGCCTGATTGATCGCGTTAAGAATGATCCGATCCCGTGTTAATCCGTCGTCAGCTGTAACTACGTCCAGCTTTTTATAGTAAAAGCCGGAGCTCTCCAGCTTGAACTTGGCAGAGAATTTCCAACAGCCCGTGGCGATGATGAACTTCCATTTGCCGTGCTTGCCCAGCTCATGGAGTAGCGTTTGAATTCCGTCGACCGGTTCAAACTCATTGGAGTGTGTTTTGAATAGGCTTTTCAAGTTCTTCTTGAAGGCCTTTCTAAAGGAGTAGTACTCGTCGCGACTCGGATTTCGCCCCATGTGTTTTTGATAGAGCTCAAATACGACGGTGCTATCCGTGATGTTACGGAAGTCGTGAAAATCGATGGAGCCTATCTTTTTTTGAAAGATCTCTTCGGCCGTTTGTCGAAAGCAAGCTTCGTCGACGGGATTCGTTTTTGTAATGGTTCCGTCGATGTCAAAAATCACTAGGTTCATAGATCCGCCAATGGGCTTAGTACTGGTTTTTCGGCGGTTAAAATTAAGTGAATTAAAAGAAAAGCTAATGTTAAGTTTTACGAACCTGTGGTAGATCTAACCAGATATGGAGCTTGTGTTCGAGCTTATATTGCTGTTTGCCAGCGCTGTGTGTGGTGTATTCGATCAGGGTGTCGAATTTAAGTGGCTGTTTTCTTTCGATATAATTCCTAAAGTCATTCACAAAACCCTCGAATTCCTGCTCGGGATACATGAACATCCGAGAAGTAAATAAGCTCAACCTATCGATTCGTTTGTGAAGCATTCGTTGGCCAACTTGGTACTTTGTTCCGGTTACGGGTCTATTGAACGTGACCTTCAAGTCTTGGACCAACTCGGTGCCTATATGTTTGAGTTTAAAGCCCAATACGCGACCATCGACCTCAAATACAAGTGCTATTTGCGGTGGGAGTTTCATTTACCTGTTTCAACCGTCATTCCCTTTAGTTTCACCACCTGTTAATTTTGATGATTAGAAGTTAACAACCGACAGGGGCACTTTATCGCTTTTCCCGGG
>JAGWBA010000107.1:707-5439 GCA_021296215.1 Flavobacteriales bacterium | reverse complement strand
GATGGGCCTGACTTGACGGTAGGCAGTACCGTCTTTGAATTGGAGATGTCCCTTTAGATCCTGAAGGATCCAAGTACGCGCCACGTACGGTAAATCCTAACCTGACGACTTCAAGGAGGTTTGATGCGCCCGATGCTAACACATACCAGCGGATGCATCTTCGAGGTTTTTCCGAGAGCCGAGAAATTCGGAGGACACTGACGGTGTCGACTTGCCATTGACTTTTCTTGGGCTGACGTGGACGATGGAAACTCGGGCGCGTATGCAACTGGAACACGGAGGAACCTCGTTAAATGAAGGTAAAGTCGGTTTCGTTACGCAACTTTAGGTGTTTCGGAAGTGATCCATTGACCGTCGACTTATCGGAGGACCTAACCGCGCTGATAGGGGGGAACGGAGCTGGGAAGACTGCTGTACTAGCGGCGCTGACCAGACTATTCGGTACTACTCAGAGCCTCCGAACTATCCAGAAATCTGACTTCCACCTGCCTCCGGGAGTTGCTCCTGACGAGCGCGATAAGGCTAACCTTTCCATTGGAATCGATCTTAGCTTTCCGGAACTGAATGGATCCGATGAGACAAGCCATACGGTTCCTCCGGCTTTCCATCACATGGTGATCGAAAGCCCAAACGCAGACCCCTTTGCTCGGATTCGACTGGATGCCACATGGTCTGACGACGGGACGAGCGAAGGTCATGTGGAGCAAGAGCTCAACTGGGTTTTGACTGCCGATGAGGATGAGACCAAGGACCAACTGCGCCGAATTTCACCTCACGAGCGTGGGCTGATCCAAGTTCAATACGTTCCTGCCAACCGAGACCCTGCTCCCGAAATCAGAGGGGCGGCTAGAAGTCGGATAGGCAGGTTGCTTAGGGCTGCCTCTAGGCAGGAAAGCACGCTAGACACAGTTAAGGAGGCATCAACCGAGATTGGCGAGGCAATCGGCAGTGAGCAGGCCGTTCAATTGATCAATGGCTTCCTGCAAGAAAGATGGAACGAGCTAAGGGATAGCGGGGAAGTCCCAAGCGCGCGCTTGAACTTTGCGGGATCTGGCCTAGACGAGATTATCCGTGCTTTTGGTGTGGGATTCCAAACTGACGTGCAAGCAGATGAAATTGACATTTCCAGGTTGAGCGAAGGCCAGTTGTCTCTCTTTTACCTGGCACTCGTTGCCGCCGTGTTTGATATTGAAAGGCAAGTAGCAGTTGAAAAGCATGAGGCTGCCATAACCGCCTACGCCGAAAGCGAAGAAGCCGATGAAAGCGAAGCAGGGAGTGAGGAACCAGACTGCCCAGGAAGTGAAGCAGGGCCAGGCCCAGCCTTCAAACATGACAGGATAAGTACTCCGGCTTTGACCATTTTCGCCATCGAAGAGCCGGAG
This sequence comes from Flavobacteriales bacterium, assembly GCA_021296215.1. NCBI lineage: Bacteria > Pseudomonadati > Bacteroidota > Flavobacteriia > Flavobacteriales > Flavobacteriales bacterium. Next base: position 4,057 of record JAGWBA010000107.1, on the reverse strand, counting down.
AACCACCTTGCTCCCCACTACCTAGCTCGAATAGTCGGATTGTTGCGTACCCTGACAGGAACAGGGCAGGTGCAAGCCTTGTTCTCAAGCCACTCCCCCTCGGTGTTGCGGCGTGTATCCCCTGAGGACATCAGGTATCTTCGGCTAAACGAGGACACCCGCGCCACCCAAGTGAAAAAGATCACCTTGCCCGACACGTCTGACGCGGCCAGCAAATTTGTCAGAGAAGCAGTGCTGGCCTATCCCGAATTATATTTCGGAAAGTTTGTAATCTTGGCTGAAGGACCATCCGAGGAAATGGTCTTGCCAAGAATAGCCTCTGCATCAGATTTGGAAATCGACGAGTCTTTCGTCAGCGTCGTTCCCTTAGGAGGAAGACACGTCAACCACTTTTGGAAGCTTCTCACGGAGCTCGACATTCCCCACGCCACGCTTCTAGACCTAGATATAGGCAGGGAGAGTGGAGGATGGGCCTGCATAAAATATGTTTGCGATCAACTGCTGCAAAATGGGAAAGACGAATCAGATCTGTTAGAGTTCGAATATAAGGAGCAACTTTGCGGGATTTCGAAACAGGATCTATCCAACCTCCATACCAAGGAAATTGAGGACTTCTCAGATTTTTATCCATGGATCGAACATCTAGAGAAGTTCAATGTTTATTTCTCCGGGCCGTTGGATTTCGACATGTCCATGCTCCGCGCGCTCCCGGATGCGTACCAGAATATTGAGGGCCAGAATGGCCCAGCCATTCCTGATGTAGATTCGCCGGAACGAGATCCCTATTGCCGCCGGGCCATCGAAGCTTCCGTAGGAAACAGGGAAGCAATAATCGACCTGTACATGAACAAGTGTCAGTTCAAGGAACTGTATCCCTGGTACAGGTACCTGTTTCTGAATCGCAGCAAGCCTTCAACGCACCTTATGGCTTTGGCAGGAATGGAGAATAGCCTGCTCAAGAAAGAGGCTCCAACATCCTTGAAGCGGTTGCTCAAACTATGCAAAGAGACACTGCAATCTTGACCAAAGCTGGATGGTCCCTTTGATAGATACGAGGAAATGGGTTCCAGTTGGCATCGAAGACCTGGAAGCCAGCGCATGGGAAGTCGTCCGGTCGCGAGAAAACACCACAGTGGTTGCCGGTCCTGGAGCCGGAAAGACCGAACTCTTGGCCCAGCGGGCTTGTTACTTGCTGCAAACTGGCCTGGCGCCTGATCCGAGAAGGATTTTGGCCATTAGCTTCAAGCGGGATGCGGCCAAGAATTTGAAGGAGAGGGTAAGCCAACGGTGTAATTCGGAAGATAGCCTCCGATTCGATTCCTATACATTTGACGCTTTCGCCAAAGGATTGCTTGACCGATTCTACCCAGCTCTCTCGGAAACTTGGCGTCCCACCTCGGACTACGAGATTCTCCTGCCAAGAAATAGAACGTTCCCGGATTTTTTGGATTCTCTCGGAGCGCCCCCTCCAGAGATCGCAAGTAAGGCTCAACTCCAAGCGGTCCCAAGGCTCTCTTTCGAAAAAAATGCGATATTGGGACGTCCACTGCCGCCGGAAGGATTGGATGCCCTAAATGCGAGTACGTGGGCAGCAGCGACGTGGTGGGAAGATTGTTTAAGAAGAGGTGACCGGTCCAAGCTCACATTTCCGATGATCGGGAGGCTAGTTGAACTCCTGGTCAGAACAAATCCAAAGATATGTGAGGCGCTAAGAGCCACCTACTCGCATGTCTTCCTTGATGAGTTTCAAGATACAACCCATGTCCAATACGACCTGACGAGAACGATTTTCCAGGCCTCCGGGAGCGTCTTGACGGCGGTCGGGGACCACAAGCAACAAATCATGCGTTGGGCTATGGCACTAGATGAGCCTTTCAGGATGGTTGAGCAGGATTTTGACGCAGAACGTATCCATCTCGTTAATAACTACAGATCGTCGCCTACCTTGATACGTATCCAACATGAGATTGCCTTGTCAGTGGACGACAATGCCGAGCAGTCTGAACCAAAAGGGCCACCGGATCTTCCAGAAGAAGACAGCGTGATTCTAGACTTTTCTAATTCAGAGGACGAAGCCGAGTATCTTGCTAAATTCATCGGTTCGGGTATATCCAACGATGGCCTGAACCCAAGAGACTTCGTTATATTAGTTAAGCAAAAGGCTTCTGAGTATGCCTGCGAACTGGCACCGACGTTTCTAGAATCGGGCGTAAAAGTTCGGGACGAAAGTGAAATCCAAGACACTTTGGCAGAGCGCCTCGTTGCCGACATTATTTCCTTCCTTCGATTAGGCTCGATGAGTCGGGCGGGTAAGCACTGGTTGGACTGCAATCGCATTGTGTTGCACTTGATGGGATACAATCCCGAAGATAGCGTCGAGGTCATGTCCGTGCAGGAACGCTTGTCGTCCTTCCACTCGGTCTTACGGCGAAAAATGAACACAATGCCAGAATCAGAGCCGCAAGTTCGCTTGGTCGTTGAATCAATTCTGCGATTCCTCCAAGAAGATAGGGTCAAACATGCCTACCCTGAGTACAGCCAAGGGAATTGGTATTCGCAAGTTTCAGATAAGACCATCAAGTATCTGTTTCAATCGTGTAAGGCTAGCGCGGATTGGGAATCAGCTCTCGACGACCTGGAGGGCAAGAATTGCGTCCCGCTGATGACAATTCACAAGAGCAAGGGCCTTGAATATCACACCGTCATTTTCTTGGCCTTGGATGATACGGCTTGGTGGAGTTTCAGGAGTCAGCCCGAGGAAGGCAGGTCGACGTTTTTTGTCGCATTTTCGAGGGCCAAGCAGAGAGTGATCTTCACTTATTGCGAAGAGCGTGGCGACAGAAGGAAGATAGCTTCACTGTATGACATTTTGCAGTCCGCAAGTGTGCCATCCCGCTCGGTGAGTTAAGTTTTGTAGGAATAAAAAGGTTCTCCACCGTGAGAGTGATGTGGACCCGGGAAATCGCCTCTTCCGCACTTTTGGTTAAGGAAATTGAAATTGACCGCAGGGAATGGAAGCGCAGGGGATGCCGGTCATACAGCGCACCGGTGAAATATTCGTTGACGCAACAAGTCCGGCTTGGCCCGGCCATACCTCATCCGCTTGATCAATTTCACCTGGCAGATTTACCCCTCGCATTGTCCAGTGCTCCATGGGCTGGTCAGCGCCAACTTGATGGCTTCGTAATCCTGGCGGAAACTCCTGGCGATGGGGTTGAATTTTTTCAGCCCCGACCGGCTGGCTTCATGGCTCCAGGCATCCAGGGCTTCAAGATCACCTTGTTTGACGATCTCGTGAAACCACCCTTTGAGTTGGTGTCCCTAGGCCAGAGAGGGATTGACTTGGAGAG
>JAGWBA010000107.1:0-465 GCA_021296215.1 Flavobacteriales bacterium | reverse complement strand
CCAGGGCATCGGCATCGGCGGGCATGGCCACATGAGCCCTTCGGAGCGGTATGTGCCGTGCATTCTTTGGGGCGAAGGATTTGAGACCAGCGGCGCCATCGATGAATCCCAATCCGTCATGGATGTGGCGGCCACCATCGCCTATTTCCTGGGAGTTCTCCCGCCGGAACAGTCGGTGGGACAGGTACTGGGCATCGGAGAAACCGAGGAACAATCCGCCTCGCGTCCGGTCGCAGTCATTATTCCCGGGTACAACGAAGCGGAAAACCTGCCCGGATACGCTGGCGCGCATTCCCCGCCCTTGACACGTCTCACAGGAGCTTTCAAGAAACGATCGTAACAACTATCGGTTAGGAGTTAACGTAACCAATATATTTCTTGAATAAACTGTAATAGTCTAGACTTAATCTGACATTCAACAAGCATTGTGTTTAAATATCCCCAATGCAGGGGGAGGAGTGTCAG
>JAGWBA010000106.1 GCA_021296215.1 Flavobacteriales bacterium | reverse complement strand
TTTTCTTTCATCGGAAAAAAGCCCCGCAGGGATTTGAAAAAAAATATCGGATTTCGCTTGGTTTATACATAGGAATCTGCATATAGCTTTGCCAGCCCGTCGGCGTTACCCTCGTTGAAGAGGCGCACCCATTCCCGAACGAGTTCCCTCGGATTCATAGTCTTTCTATTGCGTGCAAAAACAACTTGATTAGTTTGGCTTCAGCTTGTCCTGCCACGGCGATGATCTCTTCGATATCCACAGGCTGAAGATTATCGGGATCACATTCATCGGTCAGCACCGAAATGGCCGCACAAGGTAGTCCCATGCGCGCGCACACGATGACCTCGGGTACCGTGCTCATACCCACGACATCGGCTCCAATGCGGCTCAAGAAGCGGTACTCGGCCCGCGTTTCGAGGTTGGGTCCGGCCACAGCCACGTAAACCCCCTCGTGTAGCTCAACCGACTCCGCAGTGGCGGCCCGGCGAAGCAAGTCGTTCATCCGCCCGTTATAGGGCGCACTCATATCGGGGAATCGACCGCCCCAGGAGTCGACATTTCGACCGAAAAGCGGATTGTCCGGCAAAAGGTTGATGTGGTCTTCAATGAGCATGAGGTCGCCCTTTTTGAAGTCCATATTCATGGCTCCGGCCACATTACTCAGGAAAAGATGCTCGATGCCGAGGAGTTTCATGACGCGTATCGGAAAAGTGATATCGCGCGCATTGTAGCCTTCGTAAAAGTGAAAGCGTCCGCTCATGGTGATGACTTGCTTACCGGCGAGTTTTCCGTAAATCAAACGACCGTGGTGAAACTCGACCGTGGCGATTGGGAAATGCGGGATATCTTCGTAGGCCACTTCGACATCGATCTCGATGTGGTCGACCAGTTTTCCGAGTCCGGTTCCGAGTACGATTCCGACCGCGGACTCTTGCATTCCGGCGCCTTGCAAAAAGGCCGCCGTTTCGTTCACTTTTTGTTCGAAATTCATTTCAAATGTTGATGTAATTCGGTGTAGTATTCCAAATCGGTTTGGGTATCGATATCGCGTAATTCTTCAAGCGTACCGAGGGTGAATCCACGCGATACTATCGCCCGGCGGGTTTCGTCGAATACTGAATCGGTACTCCAGGAAATCCCTTCAAAAAGAAAGTCGGCCGGTTGCTTGCAACCCAATAGGTAGTACCCACCATCCCATGCGGGCCCGATAACGAAATCGGAGTTATCCAAGGCTTTGAACGCCGCATCGACGTGCGCGGGCTCTAGTTCATAGCAATCCGAACCGATGATGACGACCTTTTTAGCACCTTCACTGAACGATTGCTCGAAAGCGCTCTTCATGCGCTCGCCCAAGTCACCGTCCGACTGTACGTATTTCGCGAAGCCCTCCGCCGACCAAAGGTCGTGTGCTACGACCTGATCGCTGTAATAAAGCTGTTTAAATGCGTCTACTTTCAAAGCGACTTCTCTCGTGTGTTTTAAAAGTTTCACATAAACGATCAAGGCCTCTTCCTGTCCTATGGTTTCGGCCAATCTTGTTTTCACCTTACCAATAATTGGATTCTTGATGAAAATGATCAAGTGATTCATATTCGGTTTTAGGGGGTGTATTATTTCGTGAGTTCGTAGCCGAATTCCTTTCCTTTTACCGTGGCCGGCACACCTTCGGTCATCCATTTTGGCGCAGGTACTCCTTTGAGGTAGTGATCGAAGAACTGATACATGCGCTTGTCGAGATCCATCCGATTGTGCCATTCGCGCAGGTTGTGGGCCTCGTTGTTGTAAACCAACATCCAAGTGGGCTTGTTATTTCGACGCAAAGCCATGAAATACTCGATTCCCTGATACCAAGACACAGCACCATCGTTGTCGTTGTGCATGATAAGCAAGGGAGTATTCACACGGTCCGCAAAGAATACCGGCGAATTCTCTATGTAGCGCTCGGGGTACTCCCACAGGGAGCCCCCTATGCGGCTCTGGGTGCGCTCGTACTGGAACTGGCGACTGAGTCCACTGCCCCACCGAATGCCGCCGTAGGCGGAGGTCATGTTGCTCACCGGTGCTCCCGCGAAGCCGCAGGCAAAGATGTCGGTTTGCGTTACCAAGTAGGCCGTCTGATAACCTCCCCAGCTCTGACCTTGAACACCTATCCGCTCGGAATCCACATACCCGAGATTGATCATATGCTGTACACCGGGAACCACACAGTCGTAACTGCTCGGCCCGGGATAACCATCGCGGTACACGATATCCGGAACGAACACGACGTAATCGTGACTTACGAGATAACTGAAATTCACGATAGATCGGCTAGGTCCCGGTTGGCGGTACGCATGCAGTGAACTGCTGTAACGCTCGTAGAAATACACGATCATCGGGTATTTCTTATTGGGGTCAAAATTCTCAGGCTTGAAAATGAGCCCTTCGAGCTCTTCACCGTGGTTCGATCTCCATTTCGTCAGCTCTGCCGTTCCCCATTTGATCTCATCCTTCTGCGGATTAATGTCGCTCAGCTTCTTCACATCGTCGAAATTACCTTCGCTCCAGTACAAATCGCCCGGCTCCTCAAAAGTCTCGCTCGTAAACAGCAGTCGGTCGCTGTTTTCGGTGCTCGTTTGATAACTGTAATTGCGTTCTTCCAGGATCAGTTTCACCGGGTCCTCGCCCAGCCTGGGCAGTCGGTAGAATCCGTCTTGCTTCGTTTCTTCGGCGAAGACAATCAAGAGCCATTCGCCCTTCGGGCGGAAGGTCTCCTCCGGGTTCGTAGCGACATAGCGGAGACGGATCTCATTCTTGCGGCCGTAGTCGTTCGTGACACATACCGGATCGTCCTTGCCGAGCGGATCGAGGGCCCAAATATCGTATCGATCGTACACGAATAATTTTTTATCGCCTTTGCTCCATCCCGCTACTCCGTAGGGGTAGGGCACCGCCGGGTGATCGTCTTCTTCATCGTACCAGGCGACATCGGCACCTTCGCTTACTTTTCGGCTCAAGCTCGCTATGCGTTCGTACACGTACCACGAGCTATCGCTGCCGTTGTAGTACGCCAAGTAATTACCTCCTTCCGATAGATCGGGTCGGAACCCTTGGGCATCGATAGCTAAACTACGTTCACCTGTTTTGAGGTCGATGGTGTAATAATCGGTTAGCCACGGATAGGCATAACTATGCAATTCTCTGTACTTGAGCTCACTTGACCCCAAGGCCACGTGATGCTCACTTTTTGGGTTAATTCGCACCTCTTGGATCTTTGGAGTCTCGATTATGACTAGGCGTTCTTCATTAAAATCGAAACGTGCCGTATAGCTCCTATTCTGCTCGTCCTTGGCATTTTCTTTTTGATAGGGTTGGATGTCGGGATCGTTCCACGACCATATATCCACGCTCACCTTTTCGTCGGGGAGTTGGGTGGAGTCTTCTTCATAGGTCACAGGAACGGGCGCCACTTCTAAAAAGAGGTATCGACCATCTTCCATCCACAATGGGCTACCGTTCGCGCTCATCATCCATCCGGCCGCGAGGCCGCGAACACTCGTATCGGCCAGGAGCTTCGCCCCTTTACCCGGGCGGAATAAATAAGCGGAGTAGTAGCGGATTTCGGCTTCAGTGGAGTCGTCGGTTGCGAGGTAGACCAGGCGTTCGCCGGTGTGGTCCGGAACAAAGGCCCCGATTTCCTCGCGCGTGGTGTCGATCATGGTAATGATGCCCTTGGCATTTTCAATGACGTAGAGCCCGTCGTCGTGGAGCGTGTCCTCGGTTTCGCGCATGTAGTAGGTATAGGCACCAAAGTCCGCGAGGCGGTAGTCGTCGGTTTGCAGTACCCGATGCTCTGTGAAACCGTCGAGGGTGCGCACCACGAGTTCGTGTCCCGGGTGCTCGGATGGATCTTCAGGCTCCTCAACGGCCGCAGAATCCTCGTCGAGCTTTTCGCCCACCTCCTCTGTGGTGTCGGGCTCGCGCGGCAATGGTTTCTCCAGCTGATAGACCAATGGCCCTACTGCATCTTCAGTAAGGCGGAAACTCTTCACCCGCTCTATTTTCTCCATTTCTCCCGAGGTCAGATTCAGTATCAGCAAGGTATCTTTCGGGTGCTCATCTTCGTCGACCTCATCGAGCTTGAGTTGACGAATCGTATCGTACTGCGGGCTGACCGTACAAACGAGGTACTGACTATCGAAACTGAACTCGGCATCACCCCCACGCGGCACTCGGTATTTCTTAGTTCCTCCAAGTTCATGCACCTCGAGGTATCCATCGCCCCGCGCAACGTTGACCTCGTAGTAGGCCCATTGTCCGTCGTTGCTCATTTCGCGAGCACCTATTCGTTCCCAGGTGGCGTAGTCGTTTGGGCTCAAAGCCCGCTTGTCTTGGGCCCGGACGGCTGTAAAGGCAAGGAGGGTTATGAGGAGGGGGAGGAGGTTCTTCATAGTTGGATAGTTGGATAGTTGGCAAGATAGAAACTATCGTTCTAATTCATTCTCAAAACAGATTGGTCGTTTTACGATGATTACACAACTTTGGATAATGCCAACACTAAAATCATTCACAGAGCTGAATTGCTGGAAAAAAAGGCCGTGAGTTAAGGGTTTTCGTTTCGAAGGAATTAATCCCTCTACTACCAAAAAGTGAGTCTTATCTTCTCAAAGATCGGATTACAAGGGCCTCAAGGTCAGTAACGGCAAATATCTCAGAAGGCTTTGGGCGATTGCACGATAAAGACAGAAACCGGTTTTTCATTCACTAAAGAGAATCTCTTTACGAGTTGCTTGATCCTATATCAGTCTGCCGGGAGTGTTCACTAAAGTGTGTCATTGGTTAAAAATCTATCTTCAAAATAGTCACATAAATCCCTGCGGACATTA
>JAGWBA010000105.1 GCA_021296215.1 Flavobacteriales bacterium | reverse complement strand
CCCGGGAAAAGCGATAAAGTGCCCCTGTCGGTTGTTAACTTCTAATCATCAAAATTAACAGGTGGTGAAACTAAAGGGTGAAAAGGAGAAGTCTCAGGTGGCCGAAGTAGACCTCGTTTCACGCGCTGAAATGCTCTCTTCGAAAGGATTCGGCCACGTACGGCTGAGTGATTACGGTTTTTTTGAAGGTGACTTACAAAGGCTCATCCCTGCATCGAATCGGACATTGCCGTACGATCTGAACACACCTTTGTTTACTGATTATGCAGATAAAGAGCGGTTTATAGTACTTCCGGATGCGGGTGCCATGGTTTATCAAGATAAAGAGGTATTCGACTTTCCGGATGGTACCATCATCGTTAAGAATTTCTTGTACGACCATGCATTTTGAACGGCCAAGATAAACGGTATGTGGTCGAAACGCGCTTACTTCATAAAGAAAATGGGGAATGGATCCCTAAGAGGTATGTGTGGAATGAGGCTCAGACAGAAGCTTATTTAACGCTTTCAGGGGCCAAACGGGAGATTGACTTCCTTCAAGAAGGGCTCGAGAGAACGGTGTTGTACAAAGTGCCTATGGTTAATCAGTGTAAGAGCTGTCATATGCTCAATGGTCGTATTTCGCCCATTGGTCCGACCGCTCGTCAATTACACCGAGCCGATAGAAAAGGCAGTTTGATCCTAGCTTGGGCCAACCGAGGTTTTTTGGAAGGAGTGCCACAGGAAATCCCGTTGATCGCACGTTGGGACGACCCGAGCACTGCGATAGACCATAGGGCAAGAGCCTATCTAGATATCAATTGCGGACCTTGTCATCGGCTGGGTGCTCCGGGTAAAACGAGCGGTCTCAACCTTACGGTATTTGCCGAAGCCGGCTATGAACTGGGAATTGGCAAAAAACCTGTTGCTGCCGGAAAAGGCTCGGGTGGTCGAGAATACGATATAGTTCCCGATGAGCCGGAGGCGAGTATTTTGGTTTATCGAATGAAAAGTACCGACCCGGGAATCATGATGCCGGAACTAGGGCGGACTAATGTTCATGCAGAAGGAGTGGGGCTCATTGAGGAATGGATAAGAACAATGGAGAATAACAAACAAAATAGTCTTATTTTTGCCCCGAATCAAAAAGATTGAGCCGTGTCAGAAGCACAAGACCCCAGAATCGTAAAATTGAGAGAGCGCATCGACCGTTGGAAGTCGAAAGTGAGCGATTTTGAAAAGGATTACACCAGCAACCATCCAGAAGCTGTGTACGGAAAGCACGATATGGTCGAGAACATGAAAAAGAACATCGACCGTTTGGAAGAATACTTTTCTCAACTCAAAGGCAAGTCAGGCGCCGAGGCGATTCGCATCACGAATATGATGGAGGCTTATTTTATTTCATTGGGAATTGCCGAGCACAAACTTCCTTTGAACATTCTGCAGCAAGATCCAAAAGGAGCGTAATGCGCGATCTGCGACATTCTTAAGCCTCGGATTTACCCCGAAGCTTTTTTTTGAACTGATTCGTCCGAAGTTGGTTATCGAATTGAACCAAACTGACGAAAGAATGAAAAGATCATGGATCCTATTAATAGCCCTGTTTAGTATTGCTGCGGTTGCTCAATCGCCCAAGTCGTGTTGTGAGGTAGCCGGTTCCGGGTCGAATGCAAAGTTCGTTGCCTTGGCCGATGACGCTGATTTTCGAGATCAGCACCAAGAACCACGAGCCACCCAGTTGGGAGCGGTTAAGGGGCAAATAGTTACGTATCCCGCCGCAGGCGGAGAAGCCCAAGCGTATTATTTAAAGTCGGAAAATAATTCTAACAAATGGCTCCTGGTATTTCATGAATGGTGGGGTTTGAATGACCAGGTGAAAGGAGAGGCGGCCAAGCTTCAAAGTGATTTGGGTGCGGTGAACGTGCTGTGCTTGGACCTGTACGATGGTAAAATGGCCACGACGCGCGAGGCTGCCGGGCAGCTCATGCAAAATGCATCGGCGGATCGGATCATGGCCATGATTCAAGGAGCACAAGAGTATATCGGGAGCGACGCTAAGGTTGCGACCATCGGATGGTGCTTTGGAGGTGGCTGGAGTTTGCAGGCTGCTATCGCGCCGGGAGAAAGCACAGAGGGGTGTGTCATGTATTATGGAATGCCTGAAACCGATGCGGAGCGCCTGGCGAAACTAGATAGTGATGTATTAGGCATCTTTGCCGGGCGCGATCAATGGATCAATGCGGAGGTGGTCGCCGAGTTCAAAGCGAATGCCGCCAAGGCCGACATTGGGCTGGAGGTGCATGTTTACGATGCGGATCACGCTTTTGCGAATCCGACCAACACCATTTACGATGAAGAGGCTACAGAAGCGGCTTATGCGCTTACTCTGGACTATCTTCGTCAGCGCTTGATGAACTACTGAGAGGCGTTTCTACGACACTTTTTATCGCTACTTCAGCCGCTCGTCTTCCGCTGTAAAGTGCGGCTTGTAGGGAGCCGTTGAGTAGGTAATCCCCGGCCAAGTATATACCCTTATGATATGTTACATCCTGATCGTCGAGTTCTATATCGAACATCGAAGGTGAGGGGAGTGCTCGCGCAATGAAATAAGAGCGTATGAGTTGCCAGTCGAGTACGGAATTACCGAACGATTGTGCGAGTTCGCTCTTGACGATCTTTTGGAGATCGCGCTCACCGTGTTCCGTGTCGCGAATCACCGATACCGATATCAGGTGTTTGCCTTCAGGAGCCAGTTCTTTGCTGAGATTGGTGAGTACGGCAACATTGTTTACCCACCGGGAACCTCCGTAATTCAAACCTATGAGCGGTTGATCATATGGCGCTTGGTCCGCCGAGAAATACAAGTTCGCTACCGATCGGTACGGCTGGTGCTCTTCAACATAGTTTCGGAGCATGTTCGTTGGATCAGTAGCCATTATGATGATCGGTGCTTCGAAGATCTTGCCGGAACGTGTTTTTACGCTTCCCGTTCGGATATTGCGAACCTCTTCGTCAAAGACAAGACTGCCCTCCGGCAGTTTTGCGACTAGTTGATCGGCGAGCACTCCCATTCCTTTTGCTGGAATAGCGGCAGGAGCTTCACTAAACATTTTCATAACGAACTCGAACATACGCTGTGGCGTTTCAAGTTCCGACTCCAGAAATATTCCGATCAGGAAAGGCTCCAAGAACCTATCTATAAACCTCTTACTAAATCCTTGTTTATCAAGGAACTTACGAGTGGTTATTTGATCTTGATTGAAAAGGTCTTCGACAGAGGATCTTTTCCATCGTGACGCCAGCCGCATGAGAATAGTAAGATCCCGTAAGGTTGCGATATCGCTACGAAGGGTTTCGACGAATCGATCGCGATGGCGCTGCGAGTTGTAAAACAGTTGGTGCTGTCGGCCGTGAAAAACGAGGGCACCACTGTCGAATTCCCGTAGGTCCAAGGCGTTATAGTCGAAATAGCGTTGGGCTTCGGGGTATGCCGTTAAAAGCACTTGAAAACCCCTATCGAGTCGATAACCGTCAACAACATCGGTACGCACACGCCCACCGGCTTGTTTTCCTTTTTCAATGATTCGAACCGTCTTCCCTGCTTCCGTCAAATGCTGGGCAGCGACCAGTCCGGCCATTCCCGCTCCAACAACGATCGCATCTACTTGTTCCTGCATGTCCTTCTTTTCAGTTCGCCACTAATATAGGTTAAAGTGTGAATTATACTATCTTCGATCTCATGGCCGTAAGAGCTGAACAGACCTCCGATCCTGGGTTAGGGCAGAAGCACCTTGGCAAGAGCAAAAGGGTGATCAATCGCGATGGAACATTTAATGTTCGACGCGACCATACGGGCGATTTCTTTCGTGATTCGTATAAATGGTTGATCGAAATGAGTTGGGCTCGTTTCCTTGGCCTGATTTTTGGCTTGTACCTGCTTTTGAATGCGTTTTTTGCCATTATCTATCTGATCATTGAGCTGGACAGCCTTCAAGGTGTTCCTCCCTCGAGTAATGGCTTGGATGCCTTTCTGCACGCGTTTTACTTCAGTATTCAGACCTTTACTGCCGTTGGATATGGAGCAATTTCGCCTATGGGGCGCGCAGCCGGACTAGTGAGTTCTCTCGAAGCTTTGATCGGACTCATGGGTTTTGCTTTGGCTACCGGACTGCTCTACGGTCGATTTAGTCATCCACAAGCGCAGATTGGATTCAGTAAAGTGGCGGTTGTATCTCCATTTCAGGAAGGAACCGCGCTTATGTTCAGGATCGTGAACATGAGGCACAATGTGCTGATGGAAATGGAGGCTACTGTGATCTTTAAAGAGGAAGTGATGGTAGACGGACACGTTGAGCGCAGATATCACCGGCTTAACTTGACCTTGGACAAGGTGACCTTTTTCCCATGAACTGGACCTTGGTGCACCCAATTGACGAAGAAAGTCCGTTCTACGGGCGCACGAGCGATGAGATCGCCCAGAGGGGAGGAGAGGTGTTGGTATTGCTCAAAGGATTTGACGAGAGCTTTAGTCAGACCGTGTACGCACGTTAAAGCTATACGGGAAAGGAAATCGAGTTTGGCCGCCGTTTCGAGCGGATGTTCTATACGAACGATGCCGGGGATGTGGTCGTGGAGAAGGCGGCCAAACTCAGCAATACTCAGGAGGTCTAGTCGTCCTCGTACTGCTTTAACTCCTCATCAATGATCTCCACGATGCGCTTTCGCGTGATGTCGTCGATCTTTTGGTCGAGCTTTGCCTGTTTCTTCATGAACTTAAGCATATCTTTCTTCTTGATCTCGTATGCTACAAAGACTCTATGGGTATCCTAAGCTCGACTTTTCTAAATTTCATTATTTAATTAACAGGACTGAACAGAGGAATAAGGCCGATATAGGTTTTGCGTTTGTAG
>JAGWBA010000104.1 GCA_021296215.1 Flavobacteriales bacterium | reverse complement strand
TGTTCCTCATCATCTCCGGTTACGCCTTCTTCGCCTTTCTGATCAACCTCATTGGGGAGATCATCAAAGACCTTGAGGATGTTCCGGGCGATTCAGCTCAGGGATTTCGCACGATGGCGATCCAAGTCGGTGAAACGGGAACAAAGGTTATCCTCAGCTCTTTGATCGCCGCCATGCTCGTGTTGGTCGGAATGGTCTCGTACAAACTCTTGCGCAACGACATTGGGCCGTTGATCTACACTATCCTACTCGTTATCGTTCCGAGCGTATTGCTTTTGTACCAAGTCGTAACCGCTGAAAATCCCAATGACTACGGCCGTGCCAGCACACTCACCAAGATCATCATGCTCTTTGGAATCCTTTCGATGTGGGCCTTCAACCAACTGGCGTCGCTTTGAACAGGGCTGAATATCCACATAGGATCGTACTGGGATCGGGTTCTCCTCGCCGGCGCGAACTGCTGTCAGACCTGGGGTATACCTTTTCCATAAGGACCGCCGACATCGACGAAACACCTCCTCCGGGGCTCGAGGGGCGGCAAATCGCTGAGTTTTTGGCCAAGCACAAGGCCGAGCATATTGAAACGGCTCCCAACGAGGTCCTCATTACCTCCGATACCGTGGTCTGGCACAACGGTGCCAGCCTCGCAAAACCGGCAAACCGAAACGAGGCCATTGAAATGATCACGCAACTTAGTGGCGACACCCACCAAGTCATTACTGGTGTGTGCCTGCGGCACGATGAACATCTCCGCGTGTTTTCAGATGTTACGGAGGTAAAATTCAAAGACCTTTCGCGACCCGACATCGAATTCTATGTCGATAGTTACTACCCATTCGATAAAGCAGGAGCCTACGGCATTCAAGAGTGGATCGGCATGATCGGGATCGAATATATTCGCGGATCGTACTTTAACGTGGTCGGACTCCCCGTTGAAAAGCTCGATACGGCTCTGCTTGAACTCCTTTGACGAAATTCCGAACCAAGGGCTACATCCGGCCGTAGGCCGAAATAGTTCTTAGTTTTTAGGTCTTAGGGTTTAGTTGGTCGAAGGACTATGAACCATGGACTGTGGACTTTGAACTAATTAACCATTCAACTATTCAACCAATAAACATTAGAAGAAGCTAAGGCTAAAGCTAAACGCTTTAAACGAGCCCTACGGCTTTAAAACTCGCCTCCATTTTCTCATATGTGCGCTCGATGTCGTTGTCGAGTCCGACCGACATACGAACGAAACCGTCCGATAGCCCCATTTCGGCCATTTCTTCCTCCGAAATCTCTGAGCTGGTGCTTCCCCCTGGGTTGCTGAAAAGAGTTTTGAAGAAACCGAGGCTCACGGCGAGGTAGCCGATGTTCGAGTTTTGCATATGCTCCATCAGTTGGTACGATTTTGCCTCGGTACCGGCGTCGATCATAACCATGCCCCCAAAGCCGAACTCCTCGTTGTACAACTCTTTCATGAGCTCGTGTTGAGGGTGCGACTTCAATCCCGGATAAAACACTCGCAAGCCCAACTGCTCAAAACGCTCGGCCAAGTAGGCGGCGTTCTTGCTGTGTTGCTTCATTCGTATATGCAAGCTGTGCAGGTTCTTCAGCATACTGGCCGATCGTAAGCCATCGAGCACCGGCCCTAACAACATCGATGAACCGGCATTCACGTCCATCATTCCCGCTATCAGCTCTTTCTCACCACATGCCACTCCGCCCACCGCGTCACTGGTTCCGTTTATGAACTTCGTTAGAGAATGTACCGCAACATCGGCTCCCAGGGCTTTCGGACTCATGATCATCGGCGAAAAGGTGTTGTCCACCACCAGTTTGATCCCGTGTTCCTTGGCGATCTTGCTGAGCTCCGGCATATTGGCCACTTCGAGCAGAGGATTGCTGATAGCTTCGGTATAAAGAACCTTGGTGTTTTCGTTGATCGCCGCCCGAACCGCATCGAGATTCGTCATGTCCACAAAGTGCGTATTCACGCCGAATCGCGGTAAAAAGTTCTTCATGAAAGCGTATGTACCGCCGTACACCGTGCGCGCGCTAACGATCTCATCGCCTTTATGACACAAGTGCATCAGCACAGAGCTAATGGATCCCATTCCCGAGGCCGATACATGCGCCGCTTCGGTTCCTTCCATGGCCGCTAAAGCATCGCTCAGGTATTTGTTACTCGGATTGGTATGTCTTGAGTATAGATAGCACCCCTCCTTTTCGATCTCAAACAGTTCTTCCATGGTCTCCGCCTGGAGAAACGTGAAGGTGCTCGAATCAGTAATACTCGGATTAACGCCGCCAAACTCCCCGAAATTCTGAAGGTCGAGGATCTTTTCGGCCGGATCGTAATGGTTCATTTCGTTTCATTTTTGTGTAGTTCGGCAAACTTAAGGTTTTCGTACGTTTGGATTCCTATGGAAAAGTCACCTTCGCTGATAAAGGCGCTGATCCCCGTCATTTTTTTGATCGTACTGCTTGCGTACAACGTGATCTTCGTTTTTGGCGATGATGCATTGGCCGGCAGTAACCAGATCATTCTGCTCCTTGCGGCAGGCGTGGCAGCCGTAGTTGGCATCGCCGAGGGTATTCCCTGGAAAACCATGCGCGACGGCATTACGGCAAGTATCGCAAGTACCGTCCCAAGCTTGATATTGCTGCTGTTTATCGGAGCCCTGGCCGGAACTTGGCTCGTGAGCGGAATCATTCCGGCCATGATCTACTACGGACTCGATCTGCTTCATCCTTCAATATTCCTCGTGGCTTCCTGCCTCATCTGCGCAATCGTGAGCTTGGCCACCGGCAGCTCGTGGAGCACCATAGCTACGGTGGGAATCGCACTGCTGGGCATCGGAAAAGCCCTGGGCATTAGCGAAGCCGTGATCGGTGGCGCAGTGATCTCAGGGGCCTATTTTGGCGACAAGATCAGCCCGATGTCCGACACTACGAATCTGGCACCCGCCATGGCAGGAACCGATCTTTTTACGCATCTCCGGTACATGCTATACACTACAGTACCCAGCATTACCATTACGCTACTCATTTTCCTGATCATGGGCCTCAATAGCTCATCGAACGTAAGTATGGCCGACGCGAGCCTCATTCAAGACGAACTCGACGCCACCTTCAACATCAACGGTTGGCTGTTTTTGGTACCCATCACCGTGATCGCCATGATCGTCAAAAAGGTCCCTGCCATTCCGGCCCTCGTGATCGGGGTGCTCCTTGCCGCATTATTCGCCGTGATCTTCCAAGCCGATTTGATTCTCGGCCTCGCGGCCGGAAGTGGGGGTTTCGCCGCCTATTACACCGTAATCATGGACGCTATGGCCGTTTCGGTAGCTATACCCGCAGAGAATCCGTTGTTGGCCGATCTCCTTACCTCGGGCGGAATGTCCGGTATGATGAACACCATTTGGCTCATCGTCTGCGCCATGACTTTTGGGGGCGTAATGGAAAGCACGGGCTTTTTGGAAACCCTGAGTTCGGCTCTTATAAAACGGGCTAAATCAACTACCGCACTCGTGTCGACCACGGTCGCAACCTGCCTAACGCTGAACGTTACGGCCAGCGACCAATACCTGGCCATCGTAGTGCCCGGACGCATGTACGCCGATGTATTCAAGAAACGCGGATTGGCACCTCAAGTGCTGAGTCGAACGCTGGAAGATTCCGGAACGGTGACCTCCGTGTTAATACCCTGGAATACCTGTGGAGCCACTCAGGCAGCCATTTTAGGCGTCGCTACATTGAGCTATGCCCCCTTTACCTTCTTCTGTATATTAAGTCCGATCATGACCATCGTCTTTGCGGCATTCAACATCAAGATCGCTCGAATTCCTAAGGCCGATTCACTACCTTCGCACTAAACACCAAACCTTCGAAAATGGCTAAACTCGTCATCGTACGTCACGGACAATCGCAGTGGAATCTCGAGAACCGATTCACCGGTTGGGTCGATGTAGACCTTGCCCCAAAAGGAATTCAAGAAGCACATGCGGCCGGAGAAAAACTCAAAGGGTACACCTTCGATATGGCCTTTACTTCGGCATTGAAACGCGCACAGCACACCTTGGATATCATTCTGGATGAAATGGGTGTCAAATTGCCTATTACACGGAATGAGGCCCTCAATGAGCGCATGTACGGCGATCTGCAAGGCATGAACAAGGACGAAGCCCGTGAGAAATTCGGTGAAGAGCAGGTGCACATCTGGCGTCGTAGCTACGACACGCCACCTCCGGGAGGTGAATCATTGAAGCTCACGGCCGACCGCGTACTCCCCTACTTCGAAAAGGAGATCGTTCCTCAACTGAAGGCCGGTAAGAACATCATCATCGCCGCACACGGAAACTCGCTTCGTGCGTTGGTGATGTCGCTTGAAGACCTGACACCCGAGCAAATCCTCAAGACCGAGATTCCAACCGGAGCCCCTCGCCTTTACGAGCTCGATGAAAATTTGGAAGTAAAGAACGCCGAGTATCTGTAATGGTTATTGCCGTAGATTTTGATGGAACCATTGTCGAGGACCGCTATCCGGACATCGGCAAGGCCAAGCTGTTCGCCTTTGAAACGCTGAAAGAGCTTCAAAAGCGTCAGCATCAGTTGGTGTTGTGGACCTACCGCAGTGGCTCGCGCCTAGATGAAGCCGTGGAATTCTGCAAAAAGAACGGCATCGAGTTCTATGCCGTCAACCAAAGCTATCCCGAGGAACAATGGGATCCCCGCCAAAGCCGCAAGATCAACGCCGACTTGTTCATCGACGACCGCAATGTAGGCGGGTTCCCCGGCTGGGGCGAAGTACTTCAAATGATCACCGGGGAGGAAAAGAATCCCGAATTCGAAAGGGCTATGCGGGCCAAAAAAGGCGGTTTTTTGGGTGGGTTGTTTAAGAAGTAAGACCCTAAAGGATTTGCAGAAAAACGAAATACTCATTGACTAAGACTAAGTTACAGGTCTTTATAAAGAGTTGGGGGCATTCCCGAAAGTCTAAATTTCAATTCTTACTTTTGTTTTAATGGACAAAATTGGTGACATAGAAATAAGGGTTGTAGGTAAGTCGGGTAATATGAACCTAACACCAGCCAACTATGATATCAAGCATATTGCAAAATGTAGAAGACCTGAAGACTTCCCCGTTATGAGATAGTTCTAAACTATCAAATTCGATTCAATTTGTTGTACAGATTTACTCTGTTTGTATGACCAAGGACTCATTCCGTTGA
>JAGWBA010000103.1 GCA_021296215.1 Flavobacteriales bacterium | reverse complement strand
GGCTATTTAACATAATGGCCTTATGGGCCGCCCCGAAGGGGTGCGACCATAAGAAGCTGTTATGTTACTTAGCCGCTTGTAGGGGGTGAAGGGTATCAATTAAGGATTTGAGCTCCTCTAGTCCGGATTGTTTGTAGCTTTCCGTACTGGCCGTTCTTTTGTGTCCGGCAAACTCCTGAACAATTCTGATGTCGTGGTTCTCTTTGAGTAAATGGGCGATGACTGATTGCCGTATTTTTAATGGAGTCAGCCTTTGGTGCTTTGCTCTTTTTTTGTTGATCATCCGGTTTATACTGCCCGGCCAGAGCTTTAGACCTTTGGTATTCATCAGCAGATAATCAGAGCGTTTTCCGGGCTTTTGTTTTCGGTGGTAGCGCTTCCAGTCTTCTTTTTGGTACCGGTGGAACAGTAAGATCTGATTGGGCTTTAAACTCAGTGTCCTTGCTTTGTTCTTGCCTCCTGCTTTAATCTTTACCGTTCCTTCCTCCAGGTTTACATCTGCGGTTTTGATTTGAGAGATTTCAAGGACGGTTAACGCCTGGTAGATCAAAAGACTGATGATGATCTTATCTCGGCGCTCGTTTTCAGAGGCCGCTGGGCGGTAGCTTTTATAAAGCTCTTGAAGGGTCTGTTTGGAGTAAAGACTTTCTACTTGTATTTGCCGGTTGATCTGGTCTTTTAGGTTTAAGTACCTGCAAGGGTGGTCTTTACGCTTTCCACTGGCGATCAAATAGCTGTAGTAGATCTTGATGGCAAAAAGGTGGTTTCTTAAGGACTTGGGATGTAGGTTTTGTTCCCGTAATTGCCCGATGTAGTCGAGGACTTCTGAGTAGGTGGCTTTCTCAGCTCTTTGCCCCAGAGCCAGCAGGTAGCGGTTTATCATGTTCTGATAGCCGCCAGTGGAAGTGATACTGTATTTTTCCTCCAGGTAGTCTTTCAGTTTCATCGCATCAATGCTCTAATTTGGCGATCACTAACGCGGGTATAGAGCTGGGTGGTCTCCAGTTGGGAATGCCCTAAGAACATGCGGACCTGGTGGGTAGGCATGCCCTGCTCTAGAAGATGCGTAGCAATGGTGTGTCGCAGGTGGTGGGTGGTGATCTGTTTTTCTATGATGGCCTTATTCCCTGTCCGCTCTATGATTTCTTTAAGCCGGTGATTAAAGGTCCATTTCTGCATCCTGCGGCCCACTTTGTTCAGCATAAAGGCCTGCTCCCCCGGAGTGTAGTTACGCCCCTTGGTCAAGGCTTCCCGCTCGTTGTAGTAGTAACTAGATAAGTCCTGCACAACGAGCTCATCGGTACAACCCTTCTTTTGTTGCCCTTACCCTTAGGCACAATAAGGATTCTTTCACGCAGTCGGATATCGCCCACATTACACCCGACAAGCTCGCCGACCCGTAACCCGCAACCGTAAGAAAGGCTCAGAATGGCCCGCTCTTGAGCATTCTGACTGGCCCGGTAGAGCTCGCAGGTCTGCTCCCAGCTCAAAACAACCCGCAGCTCTCCCCCCTTGGGATAGGGGAACCTTAAGGCGCTGCACGGGCTTTGTGTTATCTGTTTTTCCTGTACAAGAAGCTCGAACAGATCGCGAACAATACGCATGTGGGCGTGGGTGGTCTTGGGATTCAATATGCCACCAGTGGTCTTGTTGGGGCGCTGGCTGATGTAGTCGTAATAACGCGCGATATCCTCTGAGGTAATCTTTTCGATCCGCTCTTTGCCTTTTGTTTCCAACCAGCTTAAAAACTCCCTTAAATAGTGATATTGAGAGCGGCAACTCTTTGGGTGGTAACCCAGCTGCAGAAGATGCCGGTAAAAGCGCTCTGCCAGCCGATAAAAGTGTTCTGATGTGATTATGATCTTTGATGGCTTTCCCATACACACATGTCTTTTGGAACAAGGAACAGTTCTTCCGTTTTGCTAGATAGCTGACTTTAAATCAGGGCTTTAGACTAAAAAAGATTGTTCCAAGACTGTTCCCTATTGTTCCTACAGCGCACCGATCTGATCTGTTAAATCGTCCTTTATTCTTGATCTAAGCTTAGCGTAGTTGTCCCAATAGTCGACCCGGTAACAGACCTTGCGCTGATTGCCTGAGTAGCGACTGGTGAGGTACTCCATGGATTGTAACCGGCCAACAAATCGGCTGCACTGGGCTTTGCTGATGCTCAAGGCCTGACGGATCTCTCGCTGGGTAAAGTCGAGCTCAGAGGGGTCTTTACACTCCTCTTTAGCCTTCTTTGTCAAATACTCTTTAAGGGATTCAAAGAACTGACGCAGGCTCCCGTCCAACTCATCGACCTTAAGGACAATGCTCTCAAAAAGAATATCACAGGCCGTTTGCAGATCTTCCTTTTGGGTCAAAACGCGTCCCTGTTTATCGCGCTTTCTCTGATACTGGTTAAGCAAGGTGATCTGACGAACAAAACACTGATAAAGCTCATTGAGCCTTCTGATCTTGTGCGCCTCTTGTGGTAACCGGATCTTATTGGCATAGGGGTTGACCACCCGGTAGGGACGCAAGAGCCGGATGCAGTTGCGCACAAAACCTTTGACCTTTTCCTGATCCTGTTTATCGATCTGCCCGGCCGACAGACTGTTCTGATACTCGATCACCCTTAAGGTCTGGGCTCTGGACTCATCCACGGCGATTAAAAAACTGCGACTGATGTTGTCCTCATACGTATCGCCCCTGGTGGTACAGGAGAGCGAACCGATGGGCCCGCGTACAATGCGCTCACCACCGGTAATGCGCCCGCTTTTATCCTTTAAACTGGTCGAGGTCCTTAGGATCTCATTGCTCTGCAGCTCCCGAACGGCCAGCTGCGCATCTTCTTTCAAGCCGTCCAGATCCTCAAAACACACCAACTTATTCACAAAAAAATATTCGTCCTGATTGTAAAAACTATTGTCCGTTACCCGGGTGTACCTTTTAACATCCTCGGGCGGCATTAAATCGCTGATGATCTTCAATAGCCGGGTCTTCCCGCTGCCCGAGCTGCCCTGTATCAGCCCATGTAAGGTGTCCTCCATCTTGTAGGAGCTGGCAATAACAAAAAGCAAAATGCGGCTGTTGTATTCCCCAACGATACCGGCCTTTCCGATCAGCTCATTAAACTTTTGAATCAAGTCTTCCGATCGCAATAACTCCATGCAGCGTGTGACAGACTCAGGGGAGGGGCTTACTTTCTTTAACTCGCTTCTGCCCCCTGTGACCACTTGCCGCTCCCTGTACTGCTCCAACAAACCGGTAAGCTGCTCCAAGTCCTGCTCCAAGAACTCTTTTTTTAACCCCAAACGCTCCGATACCGCTTTGCAGGTTTTCTCCACCTGACTGTACTCATACAAATCCAGTTTTAAGGTAATGGTCTTCATCTAGAGGTGATTTGAAGGGTGATCTTAAGGCTATCCGGCTGGCCTACACTAAACCCCTTGATTTGGTATTGGGCTTCCCTGCCGGTGAATTTCAGATTGTAGGGGTTGTTGGTATCCAAACCGCCTTCCCGGGCCCGTTCAGGCTTTTCTTTTTCAACTGACTTTATGGGCACATCGAGGCGCTCGCTCTCCGTTGAAAGAAAAATATCCGCCCCTTCTGGTTTTCCGCCCAAAAGCAAAAAATCGTACTCCTTTCGGTCTTCAATAAGGTGGATTAAAAGATCCGGGCTGTGGCCCTGCAAAAGACTGTTTACATCTTCACCCTCCGGAACCTGAACGTGGGTGATCTTAACCTCGGGGTACTCCCCTTTAAGCGCCGGGGCGTATTTCTCCACCGCTTTGATGCCCGCCTGGTCTCCGTTTAAAAAGAAGACGATTTCTTCTAACTCTTGCAGATCCTGGATGGCTTTTTGATGCTCTTGTGTTAGGCCGTTTGTTCCATAGAGTGCCAGTACTTGATAATGAGCTTTGATCTTTTCTTGTTCCAACAAAGTAGCCGCATCAATAATACTCTCGGTAAGGATCAGCCGTCTGGTCTCTTCTCCCGGGTAACCCGGATAAAGCCCTTGCCGGTTCTTTAAATAAAAATGGCGCTGCTTTTTGTCCTCCAGTATGCTGCGGAAGTACAGCCCGACAATTTGGCGGTCTCGATCTCTCAGCGGAAAAACCACACCCCACTTGCCAAATGGCTTATACGCCCGGTTGCCCGTTCGCGATGTGTTGCCTAGATCCAACAGCAGTCCACAGCGTACACACCCCTCGATCAGCGCCTTGTCCTTGCGCTTACCGTGATGAAACTGACCGCTGTTATATCCCACCTCCGTTTTGCGGTAATCTAGTCCCCGTCCACTTAAGTACTCCTGCGCCGGACCACTACTGTATATCCCGTTCTTAAAGTAGGTGAATATCCGCTGTACGATCAGCTCCCTGGAAAGCGGCTTGTTTTGAGGCGCTACCCCTTTGCCTGTACCGCCAATAAGCGCCTTGGCCTTTAATATCGCTTCCCGCTTGGTCAGCTGCTCTTTGTGCATAATAAAGTCAATCACATCCAAGCTCCTGCCATGGGTCGGGCAGTTCGATGAAAAACAATAACACGTCTGGGTCTTGTAATACACTTGTAAACTCGGGGTCTTGTCATCGTGAAACGGACACCGCAGCCGCTGGTGCTTGTCCGGCTTTAACCCATAATGACCCAATACCTTCTTTATCGGAAGCTCGGCTTTGATCTGAGAGATTTCCATGTGGATAACTTTTATTGTTTCTTTTAGGGAACAAAAAAACACCTAAACGAAACAAATCACAAGAAAAGAAGGAGATGCTTTATCAACAATGAGGAACAAACTGTTTCTTTCCGTAGGCGTATTAGCTAAATTTGTTGTTGATAATTTCTTTTACGGAACAAATGGAGACGATAAGCAGCAGGATAACCCAGATCAGGAAACAGAAAGGAATGACCCAAAATGAACTGGCCGAGAGGGTGGGAATTTCTAAAGCACAAATGAGTCGCTACGTGGCCAAGGGTGTAAACCCTCCAGCCAATGTACTGGCCAAAATGGCCGATGAGCTTGGGGTTTCTATGGATTTCCTTTTGCACGGCAATACAGATGACAAGGCCGCTTCTTCGCTCTCACATGCCGAAGTTATCCAGCAATATAAAGAAGTAGACCAGCTGCCGGCAGAGGAAAGAAACACTGTTATAAGGGTGGTTTCTGCGCTGCTTAGAGACTACAAAACAAGACAGGCCTACGCCTCATAAAAAAACCCGGCTCAGTGGCGGAGTTGTATTACTGCCACTTCCCTTCATTTACCAATAGGTCTATACTATATGATTTAACCTCTAGCGTATCTGGATCTGTTGACCAAGAATCTGCTCTTTTGTAAACGAAAACTGAATCTCCCACAATTTCGATTACGATATCTCGATCGTCGTAATCCGTAACTCCGATGTGTTTTCTAAAGTTGATTGAATCCGTGATATAGTATCCATAACTATCACTTGCTAAAGCTCCCCCTGTCATAATTTTATAAACCTCAAAGTATATTCCTTGGGGTGATTCAATAGTTCGCAAATGTTCATTTTTTGTGAAGTCTGAAAAACACGAACTCAAAATTACAATAAAGAAGAAAAGGAACTTTCTCAATCTCATGGACCTACTTTGTCTTATCAGCATCACTCATTCCTTGTGTATTCCACATAAAATCCCTCTCGCCATCTCCATATGGAGGAGTCGTAGGAAACCAGCCTGGGGTTGGTAAATAGCCAGCTTGCATCATTCCTGAAATAAATCGAGTCCCATGACCTTTTCCCAACTGCTTGAAGGATTCGGCTACTCCAGCCCCTTTCCACAATGACATGTATGACATCCCTTCACCCCCTCGAGTATATCTACCAGTATATCCAGCATGATAATTTCCAACATCAGCAGCATTCATACCTGAATATGGACCAAAACTGAAAGTTGTTTTGTCTCCTGTGTTTTCATCGTGCTCCCAGGCAATCCCAAAAATTGTAGACTCGTTATTCTTAAGATCCCATTCCATATAAGGGCCGACTTTTGCGGCATATCCAAGCTTTGTATCTATATCCTTAGCTTCAGCAGAGCTTTGATTCAGCTTATTCTCCATTACTACAGAAATATCAATATTACTACCTAACTCCCCATAGCAATCCCCATTTCCATATGTCGTGCCAGCACTGGCTCTCTGCTGATCTATGTCAGCTTTAGTCGTGCCATTAGCATGCATATAAACACCATCATCACCATCATCATACTCAGCTATAATGTTTCCACTCTCATCTGTATGAATAGATTCAAACATTCCGTTCGGATCTACCAGCATAACTGGATTGTTAAAGCAGAACCTGTAAGGCGTCCATCCGGGAGCTTGATCTGCCATCGGGTCAACACTCAACCAAACACTCAAATTGGAGTTGTAATACCTCGCCCCGTAGTAGTGGTAACCCGTTTCTGGGTCGACTTCTTTCGCATTGAAGTGATACGGGCTATTGTAATCAGCATTGTAGGGTTCTTGCTCCACCAACTCCTCGCCAAACGGGGAGTAATAAAAA
>JAGWBA010000102.1 GCA_021296215.1 Flavobacteriales bacterium | reverse complement strand
CGCAAAACCTATATCGGCCTTATTCCTCTGTTCAGTCCTGTTAATTAAATAATGAAATTTAGAAAAGTCGAACTTAGGACACCTATATCGCAATCGAAATGACCGGTGAAAGCCTCTTGGAGGCGATGAACGCCACTCTGAGCAAAGATGAGCGTCTTCGTATCGACTACGACTACGAAAAATTCAAAGAGGAGGTCAACAGGGAAATGGAAAAACTCGAAGGCGGTAACTAAAAAGCAAAGGCTTTTTTGAAATCTGTCAGCTCCTGATGGAGCGATTTCTCCGGCCAGGGTATCGAGCGGCTCAGTTTAATGGGCAATTCGATACTCTGGTTTTTCATTTTCATTTGGTGGTTGATGTTGAGCATTTCAAGATCCGGGTATACGGCATTAACGGACTGTGCCACTTCCAAAATACTGAGGTTGTGTTCTCCGAGGTTGTAGGTGTTCGGTTCAACTTCCGAGCCTACCAGGCGAGCCAACACATGGGAAGCCTTGTCGATATGAATGAAGCTGCGCATTTGATCTCCTGGGCCATGGATCGAAATTCGTCCATTGAAGTGCGCTTCGAACATAAAGCGATTAACCACGGCATCGATTCGGAAAGCCGGATTAAAACCATATATGTTGGCCGATCGGATGATGTAGGTCTTGACATTCTCTTTTAGGCGACGCATTTGCTTTTCTCCATCGAGCTTTGAAATGCCGTAGAAGGAATTCGGGTGCGGGTCGTAGGTCTCGTTTACTTCTTCGGCTCCGTCACCGTACACCGATGCGCTGGAGAGGTAAATAATTCCTTCAACATTCGATCGCTCTATGCACTGTGCTAATTGAGCGCTTCCCCAATGGTTGATTTGGTCGTAGAAATGCGATTCACGATCGGCAAAAGGCGTTGTGACCTTTGCGGCTAAATGGTATACCCAATCGATTCCCTGTAGGGTCTTTTCGAGTTTTCTTCCGTCTAAAATGTCGCCTTGTACAAATCGAACGCGATCGGTTGGCAAAGAGCTGCCGGTAAAGAAATCGTATTTACGGCTCGATAGGTTGTCGTAAATGACGAGCTCCTCTATATCGGGTCGTATTCGGATCAGTTCACGGGCGATTCCATATCCGAGGTATCCGGTTCCACCGGTAATCAGTATTTTCATGACGAAGCTAGATCAGTGTGCAGCCCGCACTCATTTTTTTTCATTCCGGCCCATCGTCCTTGGCGGTCAGTATCGCCCGACATGTCGAATTTGCGTGTACAAGGAGCGCAACCTATACTCAAGAATCCATCTTTTTCGAGTGGGTGAATGGGTAAGCTGTGTTCCTTTCTGTAATCCCAGATCATTTTACTGTTCCACTCGAGCATCGGGTGCAAACGCGTTGTCCCGTGTTTTCCTGGTTGCTCGTAGTCGAATTGTTTGCGCACCGAGCTTTGATCGCGGCGTACTCCGGAGATCCATACATCAAAATCGTGCAATACCGGCTCCATGGGCAGGGTCTTGTTCAAGAAGCAACAATGGTCGGGATCGCTCGCAAAGAGCAAATGACCGTTTTCATGGCGTTGCTTGATCTTTTCGATAGGGGAGCGAATGATGCGCACTTCGAGGCCGAGTAGTTCCGCGACTTCATCCCTGAAGGTTAATGTTTCAGGGAAATGGTAGCCCGTGTCCAAGAAATAGATTGGAATGGAATTGTCGATCGAGCTAATCAAATGCAACATTGGAATGCTGTGTGTTTGAAAGCTCGAGCTTGCGAATATTCGGTTATTCTGTTCAGCGTGCCTTTGCAATGCGGCACGGAATCGTTCGACTTGGGGTGTGATAAGATCCATAGACTATGTCAAAGGTACGCAAGAAGTACCTTACCTCATAGGTCTAACTCGATCGATCCAGAGCGGAAGCATTTCGTACGTAAGCCATTCAACGCCTTCACGATAGGCCGCCATTCCGGCCGTGGGGTAATTCAGTTGTACCCCCTTGATCTCGTGGAACGAAGTGCGATAGATCTCTTTTCCGTCATGACTAATGATCATTTCGCCTTGAAGAAAGCAAGTGGCCATATTGCGCATGACACCGGCCGAGCCCGTATCGCTGACGATCGAGATAAAATAGTCGGGGGCGAGGCTGTCTGAGGCAAATCCATTAGCTAGGAGAACGGACCTCACCGTGCCACCCAACATGGCAGTGCCAAGTGGTTTTCCCAAGTTCTTTTCAGTTGAAAGGACTTTGAATGTGGGTGGCAGGACTTCGAGCTCGATGATGGGTTCTTCGATTTTGGTGGTTAGGCCGTTAAGGATATCGCGAACAAGTCGGTTCTCGGTGATCTCGTTTTGCCAGTGTTCACCATCGAGCCGAGCGCGAATGTATTGAGTTCTTTCGTTGGAGCGAATGACGGGGATTGGGTAGGTGATTTTTCCATGATCACCGCTGGTGAAGACAATGCCTCGGCTAAGTTGCTCTGAGTACTTAACCAGAACCGGTAGGCCTGATTGTGGTGATCCGCTTTCGTTAGTAAGGGTGAATTCGATCGATTCGTTTTGTTGCAGAGTGCCTTGTTTGAGCGTGAGTTTCGAGATCGCACTTCGGGCCGAGAGGCCCTGAATCAGCCCGGCAAGGTGAAAATAGACTTCGTTTCCGTAGAAGATCTTTTCACCGTTTTCATCGAATTCTTCGAGCGGCTCACCCAGGTAGGTGTCGATGGACTCCAAGGCCTTTACATAGTAGGTGAGGGCTTCGGAGGCGTTGTGGAGACTATCGGCCCGAAGGGCCTTGGCATACCAATCCTTGGATTGTGCCATTGCCTTGCGTTTTTTGGCCAATTGAGCTGCGGCCCATTCAGCCTTGCTGAGTCGATAGAGTACGTAGAAACGCTCGTCGTCTTCCCAGGTGTCGTAGACTTCGAATCCTTCCAGCTCCAGGTTGGATTGGGTGCGGATTTGGCTGCGGTACGATTCGGAGAAGCCATCGGGATTCTCGGTCCGGGAGAGCACGCTATTGGCGCGAACGCTCACCGATATTTCGCCGGCGAGATTCTCGAGGGCGTTTTGCTTAGCAACGACATCGTAATCGAATGGGTGGATCGTCTTTGAAGAGTGCCCCACGCCAATATAGTACTCCGAATCAGCTGGACGCTGGGCGATCCAATGCGGCTCCTTTTTGGAAGGTTCGAGCGATTGCTTGCTTCCCGAACAGGATTGCAAGGTCAGTATTGTTAGCAATTAGCAATATGTAAAGAGGGCGGAGGTTCACGATTCCGGATTGAAGGTGATTAATTTCCGCGCGACTTTTTGTCCGGCTGAGCGATAAAGTATTCCGGCGAGTTCATCGACCGAAGCTACTTCATCGGAAGCCTCGAGCAATCGCTCGAGTTCGCGGCGTTGGCTCCTACCGGTGAATACGCGATCGCTGGAGCTGGCTTTGTCGCGACGCTCCCAAGTGCCGGGGTACAGGTAGCGGTCATCGCCATCGTAGCGCGCCCATTCTTGTTTGTCCGACTCACTCAACTCAATTAGATCCGACATGAGGATCTCACCGGTTTCGGAACTTATCAGTTTGTATTGGAAGGCCAAAGAGACCTTGTTTTCCTTTTCGTATTGCTTGTAATAAACCTTGTCGTATCGAGTACCGATCGGTACTTACCCGTTTCTTTGTCTAGAATCTTTTCGACATAGGCGTGATACCCCTTTTTAATATCGCGTTTTTCGCTTCCGCGGTCTTCGGTCATCCGAACGAGGTGCCCGCTTAATACGGCGCGTGCTCCGACTAAATTACCGGCATTGGCCGCTGTTTGCTGATTCACGAGTCCTGTCAGGCCGAGCTCTTGCTCGGTCAGTAATATCTCCAGATGTTCGCGATCAATGATGCGAAGGAACGGGTCGTTACTTTGAAGGATATCCTTGATGATTGCCGCAGCGATCGCCTCAGCCGATCCTTCGCTTTCGGTGCTGTTTTCGAAGGGTAAAAAGGCGATGGTGTACGTGGCCTTTTCTCTGCAACGCGATTGGAGCGACCGACTATCCTTGTATTCTCGATCCTGAAGAATGGAATCGAACAGATAGTAAGCGGTGCGGTATTTTTTAGCTCCAAGAGCTGCTTTGGATTCGCGATATTTTGGTTCGAACTTGGCGTAGTGGCGTAGTTCCTCGAGGTCTCCCTACTCCGGGTCAAAACCGGCGATCTCGGTCAACACTTCCTTGGCATCTCCGAAGCGCTCTTCGTCCAGGGCTTTTTGGTCGATTTCATAACGAGCACTCAGATATACTTCTTTGGCTTCATCGTAGTACTCTTCATAGTACTCGGGGAAGTCGAGCTTACATGCACACGTTCAACAGTTTCAAAGTAATTGTGCGCGTCGCGGTACGCATAAACGGCATCTCGGTATTCCTCTTGGCCGAAGGACTTGTAAAATTCGCTGAGTTTTTGATTGAGAACGGTTTGACCGGTTTTTTTGAGTCCGATCTGTGCGTTGATATTGGTTTCCTTGCGTTGAAGAGCAATGAGGTAGTAGCGCGCTGCTTCTTCGGTCATGTGGGCTTCTTCAAGCTGAACGGCTTTTTTAGTCATTTTCTTACTCCCTGTGCAGGCCGAAAGTATCGGAATAAGAAGCACGGTAAGGAACAAGATGAGTAAATATTTTTTCATGTCTATAGGCTTAGCTGGTTAGCCAAGTTCAAAAGTAATGCCAAAAGATTCATCCCTCCTAATGTTAACTCAATGTTAATTAAAAGTAAACTCAACTTTATGTAGATGTTTATTTTTTGTTACTTTTGTAATAGTTATTAACGTAAAATGTGGAGCCATGAAAGCATTGATGACAGTTGCGATAAGTATGGTAGTGTTGGTCGCCACAGCTCAAGAACCTATTAAAACGGAGTTTTGGAACGACGGCCAAATCAAGGCAGAGTTTAGCGCTGCCGGAGAATCAGTAGTATGGGCGTCTTATTATTATCCCAATGGAAATGTCCGCGAAGTCGGTCGTTATAAAAACGGTACACCCGATGGATTTTGGCAATCCTGGGATGAAAATGGAAAAAGAACCTGTGAGTCCTATTATGTGAGCGGCGTAAAGGATGGTAAGTGGTTGTATTGGACCGAAGAAGGCACCGTTCAGTATGAGGTTTATTACGACGACAACGAGATCGTGGACTATACGAAATGGACAAGATCCGATGTGGTTTTAGAAGATTGATTTTCCTACAGGTTATTGAAAAGAAGCCGTCTCGATTTTAACTTGAGACGGCTTTTTCATTTATGAGTTGAGAAGTAGTTGATTTTACTAATTTTTGTGAAGATTTTTTTTGAGCAAATCAGTCTATTGCCTGGATCTATGCGCTCATTTTTCTGATATTATGAGCTAAAGCA
>JAGWBA010000101.1 GCA_021296215.1 Flavobacteriales bacterium | reverse complement strand
TTTTTCATTTTGCTTCCTTCTTTTCTAAATTAACGATTTTCATTATTTAACCGTTACTGTTTTATGGGAAGCCTTCAGTATAATACGCAAAAGAAACATAGTGCAATCAAATATTTGTCTCCTTTGCAAAAGCATTTTTTATAATTAAACCGAACGGCAGCTTAGTTATTTACTGTCCATTATTTTGAGAAAGTCCATTAATGCATTCTAAGAACTCCCAGCAAAATGTTAAAATGAAGGACCGGTTGCGAAACAAAAGTCTCGCATCGGTTTAGTATGTTGCCTATGAGCAATGGAAGCCGTGGAACTTCTTAAATAAGTGCCCAGCTGATTTGACGGTCCTTACAGTTAGGTCTTATCCTGATAAAATAAATGGGGTCGATCATCCATTATAGTTCAGGACCAGGCTAATGTCCAACTAAGAACTCAAAACTTAGACCTAAGAACTTTCGTTTTTTTGAATCTGATACTCATAAATAGTCACCACGCCTAAGATCAGCAACATGCCATAAAAAGTGTCTTCGACCGGAATAGTGCCAATACGTATACCGAGGTTTTCGGCGTCGTTGTACCACACAATCTGTTCTTCGATGCCCGTTCCCGTCAGAATTCCATTCACGATCAAAAAAGGGATCAGAATAACGCCGTAGGTTCGGTAGAAATAGCCGAGGTGATTGGCTCCTTTGTAGTGTAGAAATCCGAGGGTAAGGCCAAGCAGCAAAAAGGTCCAAAAGGTGTATTCGCGCTGAAAGTTGGTAATAGCAAGGGCTAGACTAAAGGAAACGAGGAATTGCGTGAGGTAGGCACTCCATCGACCCGCGGGGTCGCGCGGAAAAAAGTAATTGAGAACGCGGTATATGAACACGCAAGCAAAGGGTACGGTAACAAAGAACAGCCATTCGCCCAAGGGTAAACCAAAGGCTTCGATCCCTGAAAGATAGCGCGGGTTAAAGCCCCAAACCTCCCGTGCGGTAAAGATCGCATCCCAGATAATGAAGAATCCGCCTGTGAGGGCGATACCCACACCGAGCTGCCTAAAACTCTTGTAATACGCGATGCGGGGCTCAAAGCTCCGGATGATTGGCACGCTGATGGTAAACAGGTTGATGAGCAGGTAGTAATGGTGCTCGTTCATCGCCGTTGGGCATGGATAGACCGATAGACCTCGCGGTAGAATTTAAAGGGCACCACGAGCATTCCGAAGCATTCGCCCTGCTCCTTATTCAAGTGTTTATGATGGACTTTATGAGCTTTTCGGACCGCACGCCAGTAGGGGTGGTCGGATCTACGAAGCCATTTAAATCGCTGGTGAATAAACACATCGTGCACCAAAAAATAGGTAAATCCATATGCGGCGATTCCCGCGCCCATCCATACGGCCCAGTACTGTTGATACATGAGTCCAAGCATGATACCGAGCCAACTCGGTACGGCAAAAATGAGGAAGAAGGCGTCGTTCTTTTCAAAGAATCCGGGCTCCACCTGATGGTGATCTTTGTGCAAGATCCAAAGCGGCCCGTGCATAACGTACTTGTGGGTGAACCACGCTGTGAATTCCATTCCGAAGAAGGTGCCGATGAAGATCGCGATATGTAGTGCCAAGGTCATGCGAATGCAAAGTTAAGCAACAAGAAAAAGGCGAATAGTATTCCGTATACAGCCGCGCCAATGCGATTATTTTGATCGTTCAAAGAAACCGCGTACAAGGCGTGCATCAGCAAAGAAACCACGAACCAGCCTACATAGTTCGTGAGTGGCGGAATTCCGCAAGTCCAGCTCCACCACTCCAAGGATATGGCTACGGGCTCAATGAGAATATCGAGCAAAACCATACTAAAAGCACCGGCGATAATGCGCCAGCCAAACCAGTTGAACATCCATCGAGCCAGCTCACCCGAGGCAAAAAGTAAAATGAGATAGTTGATCCCAATCATCATAGGGGCTCCCGCGATCTTGGGGCCCAGCACGATACCGTATTTGTACTCGCCGAATATTACCCCGGTCGACACCCCGGCGATCTCTACACCGAGCCCAAGGAAGTACGCCATCAGCATGATCCACACCGTGCGGAGCGATATCTCGCTTTGGTTTCGGATGAGCAGATAGGCGGTTATCAGCAGATTTAGCGGTGTCAGAGCTACGAAATACGGCCTAAAAGGAGTTAATATTCCGATGATGCCTACGGCATGAAGCACGGCTAATACTATTATTGATATTCTGGCTTGGCGGGTCATGATCGGTGGTCTTTCTGAACGAGCTCAGCGGTAATTCGGGCACTCAATAGGCAAAGTGGAATTCCTCCTCCCGGGTGGACGCTCCCCCCTGAAAAATACAGCCCTCCGATTCGGCGATGCGCGTTGGGGTGACGCAAAAAAGCGGCCATGGCGTTGTTCGAGGCCGCTCCGTAAAGCGACCCTCGAAACGAGCTGGTCTTGGATTCGATCAACCGCGGATCAAGCAGTGATT
This sequence comes from Flavobacteriales bacterium, assembly GCA_021296215.1. NCBI lineage: Bacteria > Pseudomonadati > Bacteroidota > Flavobacteriia > Flavobacteriales > Flavobacteriales bacterium. The sequence continues at coordinate 2,911 of JAGWBA010000101.1, read as the reverse complement.
CGGTCTCGATCAACGGCTCGATCTCAACCCCCAGCATTCGACTCAATTTTTGCACTACGTACTGGCGGGTTTCGGCGATCAACCGATCCCAATCTTGCCCCGTATTACCGGGTACATTCACCATCACGAACCAGTTCTCCTTGCCCATCGGTGCATCGTTCGCATCTTCCTTACTACTGATGTTCAGATACACGGTTGGGTCATCAAAAATCTTGCCTTTTTCGAAGATGTCTTCGAACTCCGACCGGTAACCATCGCTAAAGAAAATGTTGTGGAGATCCAACTCATTGAAAATGTGCCCGATACCCCAATACCAAATGAGTGCAGAGCTACTGCGAGGTTGATTCAAAGTGCGCTCCGGAGCGGGCTCATTCGGCATGAGTTTTCGGTACGTCGGCACCACATCCATGTTGCTTACGACGATATCGGCGCGTAGGGTCTGATTATGGCCCTCTCGGGCCGATGTGAGCTCTACCCCCGTTACTTTTTTCCGTTCAACGATGATGCGTTCAACTCGCGCTTCGTATCTGAATTGAACTCCGATACGTTCTGCAAGCCCCGTCAGGGACGTGGTGATCTCGTGCATTCCGCCTTCGGGGTAATACGTACCCAATTGGTGTTCGAGGTGAGGAATGATGTTCATGACGCCCGGCGCGAGGTATGGACTAGAACCGTTGTAGGTCGCGAAACGGTCGAAGAGCTGCGTCATTTTGGGGTCTTTCAGGGCGCGCTCATTGGCCCCGTGCATGGTGGTGAACAAATTGAGCTTGTGAATGGCTCCCAATGCCTTTAGAGTGTCTTTAGAGAAGTAGGTGCTGAAACGATGCAGGGACCGCTCCATAAAGAGGGAGCCGGTTCTTTCCCACAACAGTGCCGAATGCTGGAGGTGCGATGTTAATCGTGCCGCAGGCACCCCTATACGTTCCTCGACTTCGAGTGCGAATTTTTGGCGGTCGGCCCAGGCGGGTAAAAAAGTGCCATCTTCCCAAAAGTAATGGCAGGCGACGTCTTTGCGGTGGTAATTGAAATGATCTCGGGGGTCTTCACCGCAGAGTTCGAACAGCTCGTCGACGAGGTAGGGCAAGGTAAAGAGCGACGGACCGGCGTCGAATCGAAATCCATCTTGCTCAAAAGCGGTTAGTTTTCCACCGGGGTAGTCGTTTGCTTCGCAAACCGTTACTTCGTAACCCAGATGGCGTAATCGAATAGCCGTTGCAATGCCGGCTATGCCTGCTCCTACGACTACAGCTTTTATTGAGTCTCCCTTCATGATTGCTACGGCAAGTTAACGCAAATCACGTGTGGTGGTTCTTAGTGGAATTCGTAATTCTTTCTTTTTGGCTGGATCGTTGGATCGTTGATTACGAAAGTTAATGGTTATTGGTTAATGGGAGTAATTATCCCCCGCTGGCAAGGCTTGGGGTTGGAATCTTTAATCGAAGCTAACAAAGACCTCAACACTAAAAACATAGAACTTCCTTACCGTCCGTTCATCAGACTAAAGAACGAAAGAAAGACTCCGGCCGAAGACATGGCCTTCATGGCGATCGACGTATTGGACCGATAATCTCCTGCATTCTTTATGTTCCTCCAAAAGCAATCAGCGGCTTGGATCCTTAGATCCAGCATATGCGACGCTGTTTTGATCATGGCGATTTCCTTTTGATGGCTCATTTCGGCATACTCACCGATAAGAGATTGAATGACCTTGCGCTCCTCACCTTTCGGATCGCCACAAACCCAGTACGCGGCGACGATCTCATGAGCGCATTCGTTTCTGAACAGCTCTTCTACTCGCCCAACGTACTCTATAAGCGGTGCTTGCTCGTCGGGCAACAAACGAGTCAGAGGATCGGTAAAAGACCAACCCGCACGGCAAAGGGCAAATAGATCGCGAGCATTCTCTTTTCCGAGATCTTGCTCCAATCTCCGTTCATCGGCTTGCTGAGGCATAGTTTTATAGCCGGTGACCTGGCGTTCATACCACATGTATACGGAGATCATTTTTTCGATGGTAGACCATTCATGAAGGTACTCCCAGCCACTTCGGTGTGGATACTGGTGAATTGGATGGTCGTCCATTGATGCTGATGCGGACTCAATGACATCAGAAAATTCGCAATAGACAACATAGCGCTTGAATTGATTCGACATACATACATACGTTTACCCGGCATTTTCAGATTTCCACGGCAGTAAATTTTACCCACCAGCTTGAAATAATCGCCTAATGTTTTGCGTAAACTCTTTCGCTCTTCGCTCTCTGTATAAATCTTCAGGGCCTCGCGGCCCAATGCATTTCCTTGCGGTCCGCTCAACCAAAACCGCGAGCGATCGTCTCTTAGCGCCATGTACACGCGGCCTGCCGTCATCCAATGCTCGTAATTCGTGAATCGATCGAAGGTAAAGGTCGAGCTGTCCTCGGGCGTAACAATGGATAGGGTCAACCCCTCAAGAGTGCTCAAGGCTCCATTGCCCTCGGCCATGACATAGGCTTCGTCGAACCGCCAATTGTTCAAGATCATGAAGTTGATGGAAGGAACGAGCGAATCTCCGTTCCTCGATTTTATCCGGTAATGCACGAACCCACTCTTGGGGTCGTCCCAAATCTCGTAGAAAAAGGAACGCACATTCTTGAAGTACAACTCCGAGCTCTCGGTAGTGTGAAAACTCACCTCATCCAAATCGATCGGTCTCGATTCTGGCATCGTAAAAGCCAAGATCACCACCATAAACACGAACCAGGCGATGAAAACTCGTTTGAGGATCCACTTCATGCCGTATTAACGCACGATTCGTTGAATGGTTGATTAGTTGAGTGGTTCAGAATTCTTAAGGCATAAGACCGGAACAATTGGATAGATTTGTTCTGTAATGCCTGTAAAATATAGCAAACTCAGCGATTACAAAA
>JAGWBA010000100.1 GCA_021296215.1 Flavobacteriales bacterium | reverse complement strand
TTTCCACTCATAACTTAGCCTAATGTAGGTACTTTTAAATTTAACCTAGCAAGTGGTCTAAATTTCGGGGAGTGTTACATATAAAGTAGTGATAATGCTCGGCTAATTATAGGCTAATACTTACCCAATGGTCAAAACAGATATAACAAACAAATTTCTATTGAAATGAAATTTAGTCATAACCTTCCCATGTCCGTTGATTTGTGAGGATATGACAAAGGTGTTGCAAAATAGAGAATGGATTTCTAGGAGTATATCCGTCTCAAAAACAAACAATAAATCAAGCACCGGCAGTTAACAACAGGCAAAGCCAAGCGCTCTAATCTCCCTACTCCGAAGTCCTCGCCTAAACTACTGAGCTTTCTTATCTTGTCATCATAACCGCAAAGCACCTGTCCTTGCACGCAAACCGTTACTAGAACAGAGCCGGATTCGACTAATTAAGAACCGTTGATTACGATTGCGGTCGAGATCCTCCAATTAAGACCTAAACCCTAAGAACTAAGACCTATTTGAATGCATTAAGCCCCGTCACATCCAACCCGGTGATGAGCAGGTGAATATCGTGTGTTCCTTCGTAGGTAACTACTGATTCGAGGTTCATCATGTGGCGCATGATCGGGTAGTCCCCGGTGATACCCATCCCGCCCAACATTTGACGTGCATCGCGAGCGATCGTGAGGGCCATATCGACGTTGTTCCGCTTGGCCATGCTGATCTGTGCTGAAGTAGCGCGACCTTCGTTATTGAGTTGTCCCAAGCGGTAGGTCAGTGCTTGAGCCTTGGTGATCTCGGTGATCATTTCGGCCAGTTTCTTTTGTTGTAACTGGAACCCGCCAATGGGGCGATCGAACTGCACCCGCTCCTTGCTGTAGCGTAAGGCGGTGTCGTAGCAATCCATTGCGGCTCCAATGGCCCCCCACGCGATACCGTAACGAGCGCTATCGAGGCAACCGAGCGGGGCTCCGAGGCCCGATTTGTTCGGCAAAATGTTGGCCTTTGGTACGCGCACGTTCTCGAATACGAGCTCTCCCGTAGCACTCGCGCGCAAGCTCCATTTGCCGTATGTTTCAGGCGTGCTGAACCCTTCCATTCCGCGCTCTACCACAAGCCCGTGAATACGCCCTTCTTCGCTTTTGGCCCAAACGACCGCGATATCGGCAAAAGGAGCGTTCGAGATCCACATTTTGGCACCGTTGAGGATCACGTGATCGCCATCGTCTTTGAAGTTGGTCACCATTCCACCCGGATTCGAGCCAAAATTAGGTTCGGTTAAGCCGAAACACCCAACGTACTCACCTGAAGCGAGTTTGGGCAAATACTTTTGCTTTTGCTCTTCGTTTCCGTACGCGAAAATGGGGTACATAACCAACGAACTCTGCACCGAACACGTAGATCTAATTCCAGAGTCGCCTCGCTCGATCTCCTGCATCATGAGTCCGTACGACATCTGGTCGAGTCCGGCCCCGCCGTATTCTTCCGGAATGTACGGTCCAAAGGCACCAATTTCGGCCAGCCCTTGAATGATGTGTTTTGGAAATTCGGCGCGCTGCGCATAATCCTCGATGATCGGGCTTAGCTCACGCTTGACCCAATCGCGGGTAGCGTTACGAACGAGTTTGTGTTCCTCGCTGAGGAGTTCGTCGAATTGGTAGTAATCCGGGGATTGAAATAGATCGGTCTTGGCCATGGTGACTTGGGTCCTTTAAAAAGCGGAACAAATGTACGAGATTTATTGTTCCGCCATTAATTTGTAAAACTGCAAAACTACTCTGCTCATGAAAAAAAGCTACTTGTTTTTATTACTGCCTGCGGCAGGATTGCTATTCGCGACTCCGGCACTCAACAACAGCGCTGGCGCACCGGCCGGACGTACCGGTTCACCTGGAGACAACAACGTTACTTGTGCTGCCGGTTGCCATACGGCGAGCAATCCGATAGATCAGACGGTAGACATCGACATCAGTAATATTCCGGACTCGGGTTATATCCCGGGTCAAACCTACAACGTCACGGTGATCGGTAATCGCGGGTCGTTCAACGGGCCTCGAATCGGATTTAGCTTGACCGCCGAGCGGTTGTCGGACAACCAAAAGGCGGGAACGCTGATCTCAGGTTCGGGAACGCAGTTGATGGGATGGGGTCAAAGCCACATCACGCACACTTCAGGAAGTATCAATACGGCCGGAAACGAAAATTCATGGTCGTTTCAATGGACCGCTCCGGTGACCGGTACGGGCGATGTAGGGTTCTACGCTGTATGTGTCTTTGCCAATGGTAATGGTTCCAATAGCGGTGACAAAGTATTGAGTGTAGGGCCTATCACGGCATCTGAGGATAACACCTTTTCGCTTGACGAAGAGTCACTTCAGCCAAAATTCTATCCACAGCCAGCTACGGATTATGTGCGCTTGGTCTTTGATCAGCAAACCGATTGGCTGCAAGTACGGATGTACAGCAGCTCTGGTCAGTTGGTGCAGCAGCTCTGGTATAGTGATCAGCAAGGTGAGCACGATGTGCGCATCGAGTTGAGCGATGTTGCAAAAGGAACATATTGGGTCGAGTTCGCCAGCGAACGCGGCGCATTGATGAAACCTCTATTGGTTCAATAAGTATTGCTCGAGAGAGTATTTTCCTGATCCCGTAAAGATCAGGACCACAAAGATCACCAAGGCTTCCAAGGCGTGAGAGGCTCCACTGAGCCCCTCACCCTGGCCGAGGTGCATGGCCGCGGCCACGATCATGGTAAAGGCTAGGAATCCGGCCGCGGGTTTCGTTACCCAGCCGATTGCGATGAGGAGACCGCCTACGGATTCAGCCAACGCAGCACTTAAGCCCCACATCATGGGCCAGAAATCGATACCGAGATAGGTCATTTTTCGACCGAGCGATTCCCACCGTTCATAACCGCCCAACAACTTGGGCAGTCCGTGGATAAACGCGAAGCTTAGTCCTATACCTAGACGGAGGATCAAAAGTCCTGTATGTCGAAAATGTATCCTTGAGCTAAATGGATTCATGCCGCTAAAGTAATTTTTCTACCCGACTCCTTTCGTACCTTCGGCACATGGATTGGCCGGAGATATTGGAACGCTCGAACGACGGGCGAGATTGGCTCACTTTGCTCGTTTTTATTTGGCTGACGATCTTGGCCTACGTTCGCATGTCGTATCCACTCCGCTTTCGGCAGTTCACCGGAAACCTCGTAAGTGAACAATACGTTAATCTTTACGCCCGAGAAGAGCGGTGGCTATTCAATAATTTCAATGTACCCATAGGAGTCATGTTCCTCATGTCTCTGGCATTCGTAACCGTGCGATTGAATCATTTTTACCAGTGGTGGGCCTTCGATAACCTTGTGCTCTTCGCCTATTTACTGCTCGCTTTTTTTGCCACCTACCTCTTAAGAACGGTGTTGGTACTCTTTTTGGGTCGGTTGTTCCGAATGGAAACGACTGTTCGCTACGCCCTGTTAAGGAGATACTCGAACGCGGTGTTGGTCAGTAGAGTGTGGTTTGGATCCGCGGTTTTGTCAGTGTACATGCCGTTGGCAAAGGAGTGGGTGCTGTATATCGGACTTATCGCCGGCGGACTACTTTTAATGTGGGGTTACGTTCAGATTTTCCGAAAGTTACTAAAGCAAACGCGGCTTTACTTCTACTATTTAATTTTGTACATTTGCGCCCTCGAAATAGCGCCTATTCTGCTCATAGCAAAGTGGTTGTCTGTTTCGTACTAACGGAAGCACAAAAGATGGCGGAAAACAAGGTTAAAACGATTCTGGTTTCTCAACCGGAACCGAAGACAGAGAGCTCTCCTTACTTCGACCTTGCTGAAAAGCAAAAGGTAAAGATCGATTTTCGACCCTTTATCCATGTCGAGTCGGTGGATTCCTCTGAATTCCGAAAATCCCGAATCAACCTAGCGGATTACAGCGCAGTTATTCTGACGAGTCGGAATGCAGTCGATAATTATTTCCGCATCGCGGAAGAAACGCGCTTCAACGTTCCCGACTCTATGAAGTATTTCTGTATGTCAGAGGCGATCGCCTACTACTTGCAGAAATACGTGGTTTATCGCAAGCGCAAGATCTATTACGGTAAAACCCGTTTTGAGGATCTGATGCCTACGATCAAAAAGCACAAGAAAGAGAAATTCTTATTGCCCTCATCGGATATTTTGAAGCCGAACATCCCCGAAGCACTTGAAGAAGGGAAGATCGACTACACCCGCGCCGTATTGTACAAGACCGTATGCAGTGACCTTTCGGATCTGAGCGACGTGTTGTACGATATCCTTGTGTTCTTTAGTCCATCAGGTATCAAATCGCTCTTTGAGAATTTCCCGGATTTCGAGCAGAACGACACCCGCATCGCGGCTTTTGGCCCTACGACCCGGAAAGCGGTTGAGGAAGCTGGATTGACCCTCAACATTCAGGCACCGAGCATGGACGCACCGTCCATGACCATGGCCCTGGAGCAGTACATCAAAAAGGTCAACGGACGCAAATAACCCGTACCTTTGCGGTATGAGCCCTACCTTTCGGAAAAATGAACGATTGATCTCTCAGCAGATCATGGATAAGCTGTTTTCTGAAGGGAACTCCGTAAAACATTATCCTTTTCGGCTGATCTGGTATACGGGTCCCGAAGTGGTTGAACCTTTTCAGGTAACGATCAGCGTTCCCAAACGACGTGTTAATCGCGCCGTGAGGCGCAACAGAATAAAAAGAAAGATCCGCGAGGCCTATCGTTTGAACAAGGATCGCTGGCTAGGGCGACTTTCTGGACCCACGGCCGCCATGTTGGTTTACCTCGATGGAGCAGAAAGAGCGCAAGATGAAATGGAGCAGAAAATATGCTACCTTTTTGAGCGTTTTTTAGAGGAGCAGGGCAAACGGGAAAAATGGATCATATGAAACTTCTACTCAAGAATTTAAAAAGAGGCCTCATCGCTACATCGCTACTCGCGGTTTTGCTGGTGGGGTCGGCATTTCAAGGCAGCTACTTTGAGATATCCAAGCAGCTCGACATCTTCACTACCTTATTTCAGGAACTCAATACTTATTACGTCGATGAGATAGAGCCCGGTGAACTGGTGAAAACGGGTATCGATTCCATGCTCGAATCTCTAGACCCCTATACCAACTACATCCCCGAATCTAAGATCGAGGATTTCAGATTCCAAACTACCGGTGAATACGGTGGAATTGGAGCCCTTATTCGCAAGCAAGGCGAGTACATCGTGATCTCAGAGCCGTACCTCGGTTTTCCGGCCGATGAGGCCGGGCTTAAAGCGGGCGATATCTTGCTCGAAGTGGGCGGTAAGTCCGTGGTCGGATTCAACACCGAGCAAACGAGTGAAGTCCTCAAAGGTGAGGCTGGAAGTGAAGTGAAGATCATGGTGCGTCGCGATTGGACCGACGATACCTTTACAAAAAC
>JAGWBA010000099.1 GCA_021296215.1 Flavobacteriales bacterium | reverse complement strand
TTTCCACTCATAACTTGGCCTAATGTAGGTACTTTTAAATTTAACCTAGCAAGTGGTCTAAATTTCGGGGAGTATTACACTCGGGTATCGCCGGAATATCCTTATCGGTAGATAAATATTTGTCATATTTCTATTCGGCCGCAATTGCTATTTTACCCTCTATGAAAACCTTCTTCTACCTGGTCTGCCTTTCCCTACCGCTGTTTGCGGCCATAGGGTTGGTCATATTTATGGCGGGTGGAAAAGGAAAAGCGCGTCCGACCCAAGACGAATTGGTCGATCGTGAGCGTGAGCACCTAGAAGGTATAGCGAAGGGCAAATCCTCCGAGACCGGTTGATACTTGCACGTTTTGCAGCAGTTCTCCGGCGTGATTCGCATGCACCTGATGCATCACCAAGTCGAAAACGAACAAAAAGCCCCCCTGTAAGATCAGGCTGTTTCCCCAACCGGTAAACTGATCAAATTTCTCCGTCTTCACTTTAGCCCGCTCCCGCAGTAGGAATCCGGCCGTGACATACGCTACGTCCAGCCCTGCATTGAACAGCAGAATCTTCTCGATCTTCCGTTGTTCTACCAATGTATTGGCCATATCGAGGTCTGTGGCACCCGTGACAGCACCGTAATATCCCACTCCCGCGATGCCCAGATTGACGAGGTTCCAAAACACATTCATTTGGTGAAAGTACTTGGTGGATTCGTCCGTTTGGTAGTATTGTCAACCGCTGAACGCGATGTTTCCGGCCGCCCAACCGCCAAGCACGTACATTCCGGTTACATTGATCGCTAATCGATCCTGATTGAACGCAATGAGGTCTTGTGCTTCTGTGCCTAGCGGCACGATGAGCGGCATCGCGATGAGCAGAAATAGGAGGTTTCTCATGGGAACATGAACGCCCAGGAGCCGCGTATTGTTTCCTTTTCTTGGGCTAAGTCGATTTGGCTCAGAAATGCTTCTCGTGGGATCTCTTGAGCTCCAAGACGTGCCAAGTGGTCGGTATAGACCTGACAGTCGATCAGTTCAAAACCCTCTTCAGCCAAACGATGCACGAGCGAAATGAATCCGTATTTACTCGCATTCGATACTTTACTAAACATGCTCTCTCCGAAAAATGCCCGCCCATGCGACACGCCGTATAATCCGCCCGCGAGGGCGTTATCATCCCAAACTTCGACACTGTGGGCAAACCCTTGTCTGTGGAGTTCGCTATATCCTTCGATGATATCGGGTGTGATCCACGTACCGTCTTGTCCGGGGCGAGGCACTGTTCCGCACTGCCGTATCACCTCGTCAAAGGCCCGATCCGAGGTAACTGTGAATCTACCTTTGTGGAAAAATGAGCGCATGCTTTTGCTGATCTTGAGCTTGCTCGGGTACAGCACCATTCGAGGATCGGGGCACCACCACATGGGGGGTTCATCGGCATTGAACCAGGGGAAAATGCCCAGCTCGTAGGCGAGCAGGAGTCTTTCGGGGCGGAGATCACCTCCGACTGCCAGTATTCCGGAGGGGTCGGTATACTTTGGATGCGGGAATTCGAGACGTTCGGTCAAGCGGGAAATAGCCATCAGAAGAGGAGTAGCGCCGAGATGAATACGATGGAACCGGGGACTAAAAGGAACAAGGTGTAGGGTAGTATTTCTTTAGCTTTTAGGCCGGTAATGCCGAGCAGGGGTAGGGCCCAAAAGGGTTGAAGCATGTTTGTGACCTGATCGCCATATGCCAGAGCGAGAATGCACTTCGATAAAGAGACGTTGAGTTGTTGGGCCGCTTGAACGATTACGGGGCCTTGAACGGCCCATTGCCCTCCTCCCGAAGGCACGAAGATGTTGACTAATCCGGCCGAAAAGAACGTAAACAAAGGGTAGGTAGTTTCGTTGCTGATGCTCACGAAGTATTCGGAGATTTGGCCTACTAGTCCGCTTGATCTCATCATCCCCATGATGCCGAAGTACAATGGGAATTGGATCAGGATGCCCGACACGCCGCCAATGGCGTCTTCAACGGCTGATAGGAATTCCTTGAAGTTTCGATGCAATGCGAGACCAAGACCGAGTAACAGGAGGTTGATGTTGTTCGGGTTGAAGAACGACAATACTCCAGCGGGCAATGTCCAAGCCTTGTGGAGGGCGTATCCCAATATGATGGATCCCACGGCAAGGGATACAGCTCTGCTGCGATCGATCCGCTCTGCGCCGATGGCTCTCCCTTCGGAGATGTTTTGGGACATGCGGACCTTGATGTTGATCGGGGTTGGATTCAGCCTTTTTCCGAGGGCCCACATGGCTAGGGGCAATAGGATCAGGAGTAATAGAGACACGGTAATATTCATTGAGCTGAACACCGTAGCTTCGAAGGTGATGGATTCCGGTAGGGCATTGAGTTGTCCATCGGGCAAAATTCCGGCCATGAGCGAACGGAGATGTCCGGTTTCCGCAACTTTGGCAAGAGAGCTTCCCGAGAGTCCGCCATGCCATACCATAAGGCCGCTATACCCGGCCGCGGCGATGAAAGGGTAGTTGAGTTCGTATCCGCCCGAAAGGGCGCGCTCCGCAACTTTTCGGGCAAAGATAGCTCCGAAGATTAGGGCGAACCCCCAGTTGAAGAGTCCTACGGCCACTGTGAGCAAAGTGACCCAGGCTGCGGCCGAAGCTGTTGTGGTGCAATACTGCGTAACGAATCGGATGAGTCGGTCGAATGGCTCGGTCAGTGCGAGCACGTGTCCGAGGACCAGAATGAGCATCATTTGGACCGCAAAGACCAACAGGGCATTATTCCATAATCCATCGTCCCAAAAGTGCAGTAGATTACCGGCTTTGGAAAGGGTTACGGGTTCGGGCGTGGTCCAGAGGGCCAACACAAACGTTAGGAGGGTAAGGAGTACGGCAATGGTAAAAGGTGAGGGCAGAAGCCACCGAAACGCCTTTTCGACCGTACTCGAGAATCCCATAAAACTGTATTAGAATGGCAGATCGTCCTCCTGATCGGGACCGTCCATTTGAGAGGGTTCGAGTGGTGGGAGATCAGGGATGCTGTCGCCCGCACTTCCGCCGTCGATCTTCGACATTTGCCAGCTTTGAAGGTTGACGTAGTAGCGGCCGTTGTATTCGTTTCCTCGGATATTGAACTTTACATTGACCTGATCGCCTTCGTTGTACGAGTCGAGCATATCGCCCTTTTCTTTGATCGCCTCGAATTTTACGTCCTGAGGGTATTGTTCTTGAGTTGTGACGACGAATTCGCGCTTGGAGAATCCGCTCGGAAAGGTTTGTGTGTCGAAAATGACCTTAATGGTTCCGGTTAGTTCGTGAGACATGTCTTTAATTTCGGTTTAACTTATCGATGAGCAGCACAGACCAAGCCTCCTGTACTTTATTATCCTTTAATAATTCGTGCGCGTGTTGGTGAAGCATTTCGCGCAGTTCGTATGCGTCGTCCGATTGGGATAGAATATCGGCTACTTTTGCGTCTTTCCGGATACCTTCGATCTCTTCGTCGGTTGGAATTCGTTCGACGTTTCCCAGTTTGCCGAGATCGTTACCCGTTAAGATGAAGCTATTGCGAATTCGCGGTGGAATCATATCCACTCCAATTCCCAAATTTCGCTGCGGTTTTTCTAATTCGAATATGGCCTCACCGCTGGCGCGTACGTACCAATTGCCTCCCATGCGGCCAACAAGATCGATCTTATGTTGGTCGATCTTTTGTTGATCATTGAGAATGGCTTCGTTGAAGTGCATCATCTTTACCTCGCAGATAATGAGGTTTCCGGCACCTCCCTGATCGCCCAGGTGGATCACCTCTTTTACGATGCATTCGAATTGGGCAGGGCTTTCCTTGACCCGGTACGGGCGCACGGTCTTTGATTCCACGGGAGTGAGCCCAGCTTTGACGAATTCGTTTACTGTGCTTGGGTACTCCGTAGAGCTCAAGTTCATTTGCTCGGTAATGGCGTAGTTCACTACGTTAATCACTACCTCCTTTGTCGAATCACAGTTGCTTAAAGTGTCTTTGGTAGAGTTGTCTCGAACCCTACGCGCAGGCGAGAATACCAAGGTCGGTGGATTCGCGCTAAAGACATTGAAGAAACTGAACGGACTGAGGTTCGGGTTTCCGTACTTGTCCATCGTACTGGCAAAGGCGATCGGTCGAGGCCCTACGGCGCCCAATAGATATTGGTGTACGTCCTTGGTCTCAAGTTGCTTGGAATCTATGGAAAGCATAAAATTTTGGGAATCAAAATCAGGCCCTCAAAGATAGCGAAATCGGTACGGTCCATTAACCCTTTGTTAATAAAAAGTGAGGTTCAAGAGAATGAGCGTTGTGCAGGGGTGTACAAATGTGTTAAAGCCCTTTTTCATAGAGGTCGTTTGGGTGCTTATGCCATTGGGAAATGGTCATCGTGGCGAACATAAGTGGGAGTGTTGTGAAACAATAGTGCTAGAGAATGAAACAAAATATTGATTATCAGAGGTTTGATGTCGTAGCTTAGAGATGTTGAATTTGCCCTATGGCAAAATTCAGTGCCTAACCCAACCCAAACCTAAACCTCTACGGTCAGGAAAAAGTCCACCCAAGGTGTCGCGCCTGTTTGTGCGACGAAAGCGCTGCGTACCTATTTTAGTAGTGCGCTAACTCTTTTCTCACTAGTATTTCTGTTGGCCCACCCATTTTGGTCTATGGCTCAATCTGCGAGGTTAACAGACTACGTCATTCTCGCCGGGGAGCCAAATTCTTTCAATTTCGGAAAGGGCGTTTACCTCGGATCATTCACCTCCATTTCCGGCGGTGATATTGGTACGCACAATACGTATTACGACGGTTTCGGAATTAGTCATCCCGGAAATGTTGATTACTCGGGCTTGCCTAGCTTTCCGCCCATATCGAATCCGGATTCTCATGGTTCGGGAAAGATTGAATACAACACAACGATTGGGCCGGGTGCTTATGGGAGCGTTAAACTAAAGAACAACAAGACGCTGACCTTTGATGGCCCCGGAGATTACACTTTCCGCAAAATCGATCAAAAAGGATCGGTTGCAGCTTTTGTTTTTGACATTAAGAATCAGCCCGGAGAAATGCGTCTTTACGTGCATGAGGAAGTTGATCTTAAAAAACTGGAAGTTAGTATCGTTGGGGGAGGAGATGCCAGCCGGATCATTCTCGAGATACACGAGAATGGGGATGCGTTTGAAATTGAAGGTGGTAGCTGTGGGGGAGGAGTATCTTCAGGTTGGAAAGGTACTATATGGGCACCGTATGGTGAGATACGCTTTAAGTCAAGTGCTGAATTAGAAGGGGCGATGTACTCCGGTGTCAAGGTGCGAACTGAATACAAGGGAGTGTTCACTAAAGTGTGGGGAGTGTTCGGGAGTGTTCACTAAAGTGTGTCATTGGTTAAAAATCTATCTTCAAAATAGTCACATAAATCCCTGCGGACATTA
>JAGWBA010000098.1 GCA_021296215.1 Flavobacteriales bacterium | reverse complement strand
CGTAAACGCTATGTTTACCTTTTTCAAAGTCGGATACAATGGCCTTCTTGAATGACTCACTGTAAACACGTCCCTTTTTTGATCTTCCTTAAATTCGCTTTCACGATACATGTTGATTTTTGGTCAACCTATATCAGGGACGGTCATAAAACTAAGAACTCAAAACTAAGAACTAAGAACTCCATTAAGCGTCATCGTAATCGATGCGTGCGGTCTCGCTCAAACAGGTTGTGCTACAAGTCAGGATAAACCCTTCTTCAAAATCGCTGGGTCCGAGTGAAATGTTCTTCGAAGTGTCGAACTCTCCCTCCGACTGTCGCGCGATGCACGTTGCACAAATACCACTGGTGCAGCTATACGGTGCATCTAACCCCGCCTCGGTTACCGCATCCAGGATCGAGGTTCCGGCCGGAATCTCAACCTCGTACTCCTCCCCATTCAAGATCACGGTCGCATTACAATCAACTCCGATACTCGACGCTCCGGCATTATCAGTGTCCTTTGCCGTTGTAAAGAATTCGGTATGTACATTCAACCTAGGAACCAAGATCTCGTACAAATACTCCTGCAGATCTTCAATCATTTCCCCCGGCCCACAAAGCATGTATACAGGAACTACCGGATGCCCCGGGTAGCCGAGGTATTTTTTCACCACATCGTACAAATTGTCTCGGGTAATACGACCCAACTCCCAATAGCGGCAGCCCTTTGGCTCATTCTCACGCGAGATAAAATGGATCACTTTTAATTGTTCGTGACTTGCCTCAAGCTCATCCAACTCGTCCTTGAAGATTATGTCGGAAACGCTCCGGTTTCCATAAAGCAGCATCACCTCCGAATTGGACTCCTCCTTCAACAAGGTCTTCAAGTGCGAAATCAACGGCGTTATACCACTCCCCGCCGCGACCAATACGACTTTCCGAGCTAGGCTCGGATTCGTTTCAAGGGTAAATCGCCCTTCGGGCGGATGAACATCCAGCGTGTCTCCTACCGCTATCTCGTTATTCAAATAACGCGACATTGTCCCGCCGGGCATTTCTTTTACCGTTATGGTCCATTTTTTCTCGTGAGGAGCACTGCTGAACGAATAGTTCCTGCGCACTTCTACTCCGTCGATCACTGCCCTAATGGTCAAGTATTGACCCGCCTTGTAACAGAACTCTCGCTTTCTGAATAATGGGATCTTGAAACTGATCGACACGGCATCCGCAGTCGGCCGATTTATATCGGTAACTTTAAGTGAAATAAAGCCCATTTACTTCTGTACGATTTTTAGCTCGGGACGCCGATTTCGCTGGCGACCTTCTTCTGATTCATTCGAGGCCACGGGCATCGAAGCCCCATAGCCTTCTAACGTTAATTTTTGGCGGGCAACGCCCTGCTCTGCCAAATAGTTCACTACCGATTCGGCGCGCCGCTCACTCAGCTCCAAATTCGCACTATCGGATCCAATATTATCGGTATGTCCCGCGATCTCAATCACGAGCGTTGGATTGTCCTTCAAGAAATTTGCGATCCTATCGAGTTCGGGATAACTCTCGGCGCGGAGGTCATCACTGCCCGAATCGAAGAATACGTTCTTCAAGGTCAGCGATTGACCCGCTTCGATCGGAGCCAAAGGCACGTTCAATTCTAAAGCCGAACTCTCCGTAGACTCTTCCAATGCGAAGCGCTCACTAAAGAATAAGTACCCGCTTTTGCGCACGTTCAAGGCGTAATTTCGCTCCCCGGGCAAACAGGCGAAATAGTAGCCTTCGCTTCTCGTGGTTATTTCTAAATACGTTTCACCAGTTTCAAGATCGACGAACTCCATCGTTCCCGATAGTGCCTTTCCCGTTTTTTCATCCGTAATGAAGCCCTTTACATAGGCAATGGGGGTGGCACGTACCTTTTTGGGCAGCTCAAACCGATACAAATCGAGCATGCCCCTACTATCGGCGTATCCTTCGCGGGAGTAATAAGCCGTTTTACCGTCTGGTGCCACGATCAGCCCGTTCTCCTCACGGACCGAGTTGATTGGATAACCGAGGTTTTGGGGTGCGGACCAGTGATATTCATCGAGCCGTAGGCTCCGATACATATCAAAATCCCCGATTCCGGGATGCCCCGTACTAGCGAAGAACAGCGAACGCCCATCCCAGTGCATGAATGGCGTGATCTCGTCGCCCTTGGTATTAATGGAATCACCCAAATTCACCGGATCTCCCCATTCGCCCTTGCCTTCAAAGGTTGAACTCCAAAGGTCTTTGCCACCGTGACCACCCGAGCGGTTCGATGTGAAGTAGATCGTTCGGCCATCCGGGCTCAAACTGGGCTGGCTTTCCCAGGCTTCGGTGTTGATCGGGTAACCCAAGTTGAACGGCTTTCCCCAAACCCCGTTTTCGCGAATGGTCATGTACAAGTCGCAGCTACCCCGGCCATCGTCGCGCATGCACGCCGTGAACACCGCTACATTTCCATCGGCACTGATGCAAAGTGCACCTTCGTTGCCGTCGCTGTTGACGTTTTGACCCATTGGCTCGACCAAAGACCAGTTGCCCTCTCCGCCTCGACTGATGTAAAAATCTTCCCGAAAGGCTGGCCCATTGGGCATGTTTCGCGTAAATATAAGCTCATTACCATCAGCCGTTACCGCCGGAAAATACTCCATGTAGGGACCGTTGACCGCATCGCCCAAGTTGATTGGTTCAAATGGCACGCGATTCGCCTTTGCCACGAGCCCGAACCGCGACCGGTCCAAGTACTTTTGAGCTTCTTCCATTCCTCTGTCCGATGCTCCCGAACTTTGTAAATAGGCTTCGTAGTCATCTATCGCCAGAGCGAATTCCTCGTTGAGGTAGAAGGCGTAACCGCGCCGATATAGTCCTAAAAAGTAACCGGGTTCAATGATCAACACCTCATCGAATTCGCGCAGAGCACATTCAAAATCATCTTTTCTCAAACACAGTTCGCCGAGCATCAAATGCGCGTCGCGGTAATCGGGATCGCGTTTGATCGCCTTGAGTAAATATTCCTCGGCTTCATACTGTCGGTTTTGACTCATCGCCTGACGCGCATACTCCACGTCTCGTATGCTCTGTCTGGATTGAGCATTCAGAGAAAGTGAAACAACACACAACAGAAATAATGAGATCGAACGAATCAAGGGATGTCGAGGTATTTGTGGGTTTGCAACGAAATATGCCAGCGCGGATGTTCCTTTACATAATCAACGATCAGCGGCATCATTTGGTGCCGACGGTCCCATTCGGGTTGTAAATACAGCTGGCATTTGCCCCTCACCTTGGCGGCGTGCTCTTCGGCCCACTGAAGGTCGTGCTTATTGTACACAACGACCTTTAGTTCGTCCGCAGCCCGGTAAAAGTCGTCGAGCGGAGCTTTGAACTTCTTCGGTGAAAACGTGACCCAGTCCCAGTTCCCACTCAGCGGATGTGCTCCGGAAGTCTCCACGTGCGTGTACAATCCGGCATTTTGAAGCTCAGCGGTCAAATCCGTCAAATTGTACATCAACGGTTCTCCACCGGTAATGACAACGATTTCAGCTTTCGATTCCTGCACGCGGCGGAGCATTTCTTCGGCCTCAACGGCCGGATGTGCAGCCGGATCCCAGCTTTCTTTTACATCGCACCACATACAACCCACGTCGCATCCGCCCAAACGAAGGAAGTACGCGGCGGTACCACTATGAGCACCTTCGCCCTGGATCGTGTAAAAATCCTCCATAAGAGGGATCGCCCTGTTCATGGGCGCAAAGATACTATTCGTACCGCAGACTATTCACCGGATCGGTACGCGTAACTTTCCATGCATGATAGCTGATGGTGAGGGCCGAAATAGAGATCGATAACAATCCAGCCACTAACACTGCCGACCAATCGAAATCGATTCTGTAGGCGAAGCTTTCGAGCCAATTATTTAGCCCCCAATAGGCAAAGGGAACCGCGATCAAGAAGGCGATCAAAACCAATGTCAGGAACTCACGCGCGATCAACCGAATAAGTGATCCTGCTTCAGCACCGAGGATCTTGCGAATAACCGATCTCTTTGGTTCGCTGTTCCACACTCAATGAGGTGAGGGCAAACAAGCCAATACACGAGATCACAATAGCTACTATGCTAAAGAGCCCAACTAAAATACGCAAGGTGTTCTGACCTTGATAAAGCGTGTCGAGCCGATCTTCCAAAAAGAAGTACTCAAAAGGAAACTGTGGTCCGAACTTACCCCACGCCTCTTCTAAATGAGCAATGGCTTGCTGATCCATGCCCGGTTTAACGCGAACCGCAAACTCTTGGATCCAAAAGCCCTGTTGCTTGATCATATCGAGCACGAAAGGGCGAACGGGCTCGTTGAGCGAAACGTAGTGAAAGTCCTTCAGCACCCCAACCACTCGTTCTCGGCCTCGAGGTGTGGTCATGCGCTGACCCAAAGCCTCTTGAGGGGTACCCCAGCCCATTTCCCGAACCAAGGTCTCGTTCACCAACACGGCGGCCGTGTCGTCAGATTTAATGTCCTCGTTAAAGTCGCGCCCGGCCACGAGCTCCAATCCCATTGTAGAAACGAAATGCGCATCGACAATCAGCGAAGGTAGATATTGCCACTTATCGGGCTGCATCCCTTCGTAGTTGTATTCGAATACGTTGTGATCTTCGCCAATGATGTCGTTCATCACCGTCACGCTCTCAATACTTTCATCGGCCAAAACCTCCGTTCTGAATGCCTCGAATTGCTGAAGTATTTGCTGCTTGGTCGACATCACGATAACGCTCGATTCGTCGAATCCGGGATCTTTTTCCTGCATGAACCGAAATTGGCTGTTGACCATGAGCGTACCCACGATCAGTGCCGCGGATAAGGTGAACTACAATACCACGAGGACCCTTCGGAATGAGTTCTTGCCTTTTCCGGATGACCCGCCCTTGAGCACCTTCACCGGCTCAAAACCACTTAGGAACACCGCGGGGTATAATCCGGCCGCAAGGCCGAGAACAATCGTACTGGCCTCAATGAACAGCAGAAACTCACCATCAAAAAGGCGAGCAAACTCTAGCTCTTTCGAAGCAATGTTATTGAATCCGGGCAGCAATATCTGTATCAAGGCCAAACTCAGGATCACCGCCACGATGGTCAGCAACACCGATTCCGCCAAGAACTGCCCAACCAATTGAGATCTCTGAGCCCCAAGCACTTTTCGAACACCCACTTCACGTGCGCGCCGCGTGCTCCGTGCCGTGGCCAAGTTGGTGAAGTTGGTCGCTGCAATGACTAAAATGATCAGTCCTATAGCACCCGGAATATAGAGGTACGACCGCTCGTGATTCGGCCTGATCTCGTACTCGAGGTGCGATTCGAGGTGAATATCGGGCAGAGGCATCAAATAAAAGCTCGTTTGCCCCGCCATGAACTCGGGGTAGTATTTCTCAACGAATTCCGGAAACTGCCCTTCTAGCTCCTGAGGTTCAACACCATCTTTAAGCATCACATAGGTCCAGCCGGGGTTCCAAACCCGGTTATTTCCTCCGATCGGGTTACCCATGAAATTTCGAAGCGTAATAAAACTGATCAAGGCCTGCGGCCTGAAGTGGCTCTGCGCCGGAGCGTTCTTCATGACGCCCGCGACTTTGAGCTGAATACGGGTCACGTCCATTTTGTGGGGAGCGTTTGAAGAATTGCTACATTTCGTTCAAAAGAAATGGGGGATTTGGTATT